>JAJNQF010000291.1 GCA_021154945.1 Sphingomonas sp. | reverse complement strand
TGACGAAAGTCAGGACCCAGAGCCAAGAAGGCTGCGCTCTGTACTCTGGGTCCTGACTTTCGTCAGGATGACGGATGTGGGCGGTGGGTGTGCTTCAAAACCGCGGCCAGCGCCGCCACCGTGCCGGAATGAACCACTAGCGGAACGATTTCCCCGCACGCACGGTTTACGGATCGCCAAACGCGCGGCAGGACGTGCCCGCGTAGAGACGGAAGGACGTATGTGGGCGGTATCGCTTCGAAGGGCCAGTTGAGGATGTCGTTCCTCCGCTGGGCGGTCGTGACCGTGCCCCTGATCCTGCTGCTCGGCTTCCTCTCCGGACGATCGGTCAGCGTCGGCAGCGACAACGCATGGTACATGGCGCTTGCCAAGCCTGCGCTGAACCCGCCGGGCTGGGTGTTTCCGGTCGTCTGGACGACGCTCTACATCCTGATCGGGCTCGCGCTGGCGATGATCCTCAACGCGCGGGGCGCGCGGTTGCGCGGGCTCGCGGCCGCGCTGTTCGTCGGGCAGTTCGTGCTCAACCTCGCCTGGACGCCCGTCTTCTTCGGCGCGCACCGGATCGGTGCGTCGGTATTGGTGATCGTCGCGATGCTGGCGCTGTCGATCGCGGCGACCTTCGTTTTCGCACGGATCCGGCCGGCTGCGGCGTGGCTGATGGTGCCGTACATGGTGTGGATCAGCTTTGCCGGCGTGCTCGCGTTCAGCATCGGGCAGTTGAACCCGGATGCCGAAACACTTGCACCGACGGCCCGTACCTCCCAAATGCTGTGACGCAGCAGTATATGCAACAGTCTCTGGGGTTTTGAAGCAATGCAGTCCGAAAACCGCGTGTTCGACGATATCGTCAAGGTCTTGAACGGTGCGGCCGGTACGCTTGCGGGCGTCGGTCGCGAAGCCGGTTCGGGCGCGCGGGAACGGGCGCGCGAATGGCTCGGCGGGCTCGATTTCGTCAGCCGCGAAGAGTTCGACGCGGTCAAGGCGATGGCCGCCGCAGCACGCGACGAGAACGATGTGTTGAAGGCGCGTCTCGATGCGCTCGAGGCCAAGATCGCGGCCCAGTCGACGGTAAATGCACCGCTCGGGGCGTCGGTCGACTGACTTTTCCACAGTTTTCCGCACAAACGGGTTCGATGGGGTTGCCGTGGCGTTTTTGCCTCGGCACCCTTTGTCGTGCGATAAGGACCGCCCGGACCTAATGATGCTCGACCAAGTAGACCACGACCACGAAGACGCTGCTCCGATCGACATGCTCGAAAGCTATTATGCTGCGCATGGCTGGGAGCATGAGCGCCACGAGGACGAGATTGTCGCGACCGTGAAGGGCAGCTGGGCGACGTATGAACTGCGTGCCCTGTGGCGCGAGGACGATAGCGTGCTGCAATTCCTCGCTTTTCCCGACATCAAGGTGCCCGACGAGCGCCGCCAGGCGGTGTACGAGACGATCGGGCTGGTCAACGAACAGCTCTGGATCGGCCATTTCGAGCTCTGGTCGTCGAGCGGCATATTGTTGTTCCGGCATGCGGCGATGGTCGATGGCGGCGATGACGGGACGATGTCGCTCGAGGCCGCCGAACTGCTCGTCGAATCGGCGATTGAAGAATGCGAGCGCTTCTACCCCGTGTTCCAGTTCGTGCTGTGGGGCGGCAAGACCCCCAAGGACGCGCTCGCTGCGGCGCTGATCGAAACGCACGGCGAGGCTTGAGCATGGGGTTTCCGGTCAACGGATTTCCGACGTGCCCGCTATGGTTGATCGGCTGTGGCAACATGGGTGGGGCGATGCTGCGGCGCTGGATCGCCGCCGGGCTCGATCCGGCGAGCGTGACGGTGATCACGCGCAGCGGCAAGGGTGTCCCCGACGGTGTCCGCTCGCTGACCGCGCTGCCTGATGAAGACGCGCCTGGTACGCTGATGCTGGCGCTCAAGCCCCAACAGATCGACGCGGCGCGGGCGTTGCTCGCGCCGATGAAGGGCGCTCCGAAGCTGTTGCTGTCGATCCTTGCGGGTGTCGATCACGCCGCGCTTGCCGGGCGGTTCGAGGCCGACGCGATCGTCCGGGCGATGCCTAACCTCCCGGTCGCGATCGGCAAGGGCGTGACGTCGCTCTACACGCCCGGCGCGTCGGCCGAGGCGACCACCGCGGCGGAAGCGTTCGCAGCCCCGCTCGGCCATTACGAGTGGATCGCCGACGAAGCGCATTTCGATGCGGTGACCGCGCTGGCGGGCTGCGGCCCCGGCTTCGTGTTCCGCTTCGCCGATGCGCTGGCCAAGGCTGGCGCGGCGTTAGGGCTTCCGGCTGACCAGGCCGCACGGCTCGCGATCGCCACGCTGGAGGGCTCCGCGATCATGGCCGCCGATGCGGACGTCTCGCCCGCTGTACTGGCCGACCGCGTCGCCAGCCCCGGCGGCTCGACCCGCGAAGGCATGAACGTCCTCGACCGCGACGATGCGCTGGTCGCCTTGCTCACCGAAACGCTGGCCGCATCCGAGCGCCGCAACGCCGAAATGGCCGCCGCGGCTCGCTAGATCGATTTAAGGAAGTTGGCTGGGGCGGCAGGGTTCGAACCTGCGCATGGCGGCATCAAAAGCCGCTGCCTTACCACTTGGCGACGCCCCAACAGAGGCGGCCTTATAGCGGGGCCGCGCCGCGTGAAAAGCCCTTCCGCGCGTCAATCGGCGAGATGGTGCAGCCAGTTGTTGGCGTCGGGGGCGGTGCCGCGCTGGATCGACACGAGCGCGTCGCGCATCCGCATCGTCAGCGCGCCTGGACCACCGCTGCCGATCGTGAAGCGTCCCTCGGGGCTCGCCACCGTGCCGATCGGCGTCACCACTGCCGCGGTGCCGCACGCGAACGCCTCGACCAGTCGTCCGCTCGCCGCATCGGCGCGCCACTGGTCGATCGTGTAGCCCTCTTCGCGCACCTTGATGCCCTGAGCCCGTGCGAGCGTCAGGATCGAGTCCCTGGTGATGCCGGGGAGGATCGTGCCGGTCAGCGCGGGCGTCGCCATGCTGCCGTCGTCGAACACGAAGAAGATGTTCATGCCGCCCAGTTCCTCGACCCAGCGGCGCTCGGCCGCGTCGAGGAAGACCACCTGGTCGCAGCCGTTACGGATCGCTTCCGACTGCGCGAGCAGGCTGGCCGCATAGTTGCCGCCGCACTTGGCGGCGCCGGTGCCGCCCTGCGCGGCGCGGGTGTATTGCTGGCTGACCCAGATCGACACGGTCGGGGCGCCGCCCTTGAAATACGCGCCGACCGACGAGGCGAGCACCATGTAGAGATATTCCGACGACGGCTTCACGCCGAGAAACACTTCGGACGCGAACATGAACGGGCGCAGGTACAGCGCACCGCCGTCGCTTTCGGGGATCCAGTCGGCGTCGGTCTTCACCAGCCGCTCGACCGATTCGATGAACAGGTCCTCGGGAAGTTCGGGCATCGCGAGACGCCGCGCCGAATCCTGGAAGCGGCGCGCGTTGGCCTCGGGACGGAACAGCGCGGTGCCGCCGTCGGCGAGTCGATACGCCTTCATCCCCTCGAAGATCTCCTGCGCGTAATGCAGCACCGACGACGCCGGATCGATCGTCAGCGGCGCGCGCGCGGTGATCCGCGCGTCGTGCCAGCCCTTGGCGTCGCTATAGCGGATCATCGCCATGTGATCGGTGAAGACGCGCCCGAATCCGGGATCGATCAGCCGCTTTGCACGCTCGTTCGCCTCGACCGGGGTCGCGTTCGGTTCATGCCGAAAGGCGGAAGGCGACGTAAAAGCTGGAGCGGACATCGAAAATCTCTCTCGTGGCGGGTTGCCGACGACTACGGGCGATGTCTAAACCGGTCAACATGCCTGCCACAGCGTCTTCTGCTTCACCCCTGTTCCTTCGGGAACCCGAACTCCGCCGCGGCATGGAGCTGCTGTACTTCGGCTATAGCCACCTGACCCGATCGATCGACCAGGGGCTGGCCGAGGAGGGGCTGGGGCGCGCGCACCACCGCGCGCTGTATTTCATCGCGCGCAAGCCCGACATGACGGTGAGCGAACTCCTGTCGCTGCTGGCGATCACCAAGCAGTCGCTCGGCCGCGTGTTGAACGAGCTGGCGGACCGCAAGCTGGTCGAGACCCGGCCGGGCGAGCGCGATCGTCGGCAACGATTGCTGCGGTTGACGGCCGAGGGCTCGAAGATGGAGCGCGAGCTGTTCGAGGCGGCGCGGATCCAGATGGCCGCGGCGTATGCGAGCGCGGGACAGAGCGCGGTGTCTGGGTTCTGGGCGGTGCTGGAGGGACTGGTGCCCGAGAGCGAGCGGTCGCAGGTGATCGGGTTGCGCGGCTAGCCGGTCCGGCAGCTGGCTGCCTTGGTGCTTGGGACGATTTTGCGTTGACGTCGCCGCAAGGACTGTGGCACTCGGCCGACCATCGAGAGCCGGTGGACGAACCGGACCGACCGGCGTCAGATAGCCGTTCGCGGGTGTAGCTCAATGGTAGAGCTTTTGCTTCCCAAGCAAGTGACGAGGGTTCGATTCCCTTCACCCGCTCCATTCCAGCGTAGCTGAAATCCCAGTCGACTGAGCCGTTTACCGTGCTCGCTCGCCGAGCAGGTTCGCCAGGGTCGGCTCGATCGCCTCGGCCATCATCCGCTGGCCATGGGTGTCAGGATGCAACGGCTTGCCGTGCTGTGGCAGGCGCGGATCGTAGAAGAGCGTCTCGTCGAGCGTGCCGTCCGGGCGGCGGAAGATCGCGCCGATATCGCGGTAGGCGACGCGGGGATCGGCCGCATAATGGTCGGCCAGATAGGCGTTCACCGCTGCATCCGTCGCCGATTTGGCGGCTGTGATCGCACTCGGTAGCAACCCGAGCAGCAGGATCTTCGTGGTTGGCAGGCGGCGCTTGAGATCGTCCACGACCGCGTCGATGCCCGCTTGGGTCTGCGCCGCGGTTCGCCCGGCCCCTGCGGTGTCGTTGGTACCGATCAGCACGATCGCGACCTTCGGACGAAGCCCCTCGACCTCGCCGTGCTGGAGCCGCCAGAGGACGTTGGCCGTGGTATCGCCGCTGAACCCGAGGTTGAGCGCGCGGCGGGGCACATAGTATCTCGCCCATGTCGGCGCGAAATTCTCGTCCGGCGGCGTCGCCTTGTCGTAGTTGTTGGTGATCGAATCACCGATCAGGACGACGGCGGGGTCGGGATGTTCAGCGATCGTGGCGAGGATCGCGTGGTGACGATCGGTCCACCATCGCTCGTTCAGGCGGTCCGTCGGCGGTGGCGCGAGAGCTGGCGTATCGGGCGCCTGCCGGGCGATGACGGGCACAGACGCGGTGACCAGTAACGCGGGCAGCAGCCAGAACGGGGATCGGCGCGGGATCACGCCAGATCCTCCCCCGTCGATGGTTGTGCTGCCCGCTTGCGCTTGCCGGGGGCGGCGACCGAGAGGCTGGGGTTGAGCGGCATCGCCTGCGGATCGGACCAGCCCAGCGCCTGCGAGATGGCGGTGGCGGTCCGTTTCAGTGCGATCAACGCTTCGTCGGCGGAGATATGCGGGGTCTCGTCGATCACCTCGAGGAACGGGATCGTCAGCGCGGCGACGACATGCCCGTCATAACCGAAGATCGGGCAGCTCATGTCCGATACGCCCGCCATCCGGTTGCTCTTGCTCCATTCATGGCCGCGGTCGCGGATCGCGGCGAGATGCGGGGCGAGGCTCGCTCGGGTCGCGGCGTCGGTCGTCTCGTCGAGGATCGCGGTTCGTGCGTCCTCGCCCATGAACGCGAGCAGGACATGGCCCGAGCAGTTCGTCGCGAGCGCGATACTGGTCCCCAGTCGCACGGCGAAACCGGTCGGGCCCGGGCTTTCCTGCCGCAGCACGATCAGGCCGCTCGCGCCGTTGCGCACGACGAGGTGGCAGGACTGCATCGCGGTCGCCGCCAAGGCGTGCATCAGCGGCGCTGCGACATGCGTCAGTTCCTGCGCCGGGGTCGCGCGGTGGGCGGTTTCGAGCAGCTTGTAGGTCACGCGGTAGCGGTCGCTCGCAGGATCCTTGTGCAGCCACCCGCGCCGGTCGAGCACGACGATCACGCGGAACAGCTCGCTGATCGATCGCGACAGGCGGGTCGCGATGTCGCTGACCGTGAGCCCGCCCGGCTCGCGCGCGAGGAGCTCGATGATGTCGATCGCCTTCTCCAGCGCGGGTGCGGAATAGACGCGGGGCCCTGCGGTATCCGTGTCCGGGGCGGTGTCCGGCTTGAGCGGTGGCGGTGGCGACTGCGGGGGAGGGGGCATGGCGGGGCGATCGTGGTTGCGGACGCGAACCTTATGCCGCAAGCGCGGCGGGTCGATACAGCAATCTTTCATATCTGAAAGTTGCTCGCCGTGGTGGTGGCTTGCTAGGGCACGCCCGTACGCCACGGTTTCTGGATCGATGCGCATGAATGGGAGACGCCGCATGACGATCGCCTCGACGCTCGATTTCCGCGAGGCCGCGCGCAAACGCCTGCCGCGGTTCCTGTTCGACTATGCCGATGGCGGCTCCTATGCGGAGGCGACGCTCGCCCGCAACGTGAGCGACTTAGCCGGGATCGCGCTGCGCCAGCGGGTGTTGCGCGACGTGTCCGATCTCGATCTGTCGACGACGTTGTTCGGCCAGCATCAGGCGTTGCCGGTCGGGCTCGGGCCGGTCGGGATCGCGGGCATGTATCATCGTCGCGGCGAGACTCAGGCGGCGTGGGCGGCGCATGCCGCCGGCGTACCGTTCTGCCTGTCGACCGTATCGCTGTGTTCGCTCAGCGAGGTGGTGAAGGCGGCGCCGGCGGGGCCGACCTGGTTCCAGCTCTATGTCATTCGCGACCGCGCGTTCATGCGCGACCTGCTGGCGACCGCCAAGGCGGAAGGCGCGAAGGCGCTGGTGTTCACGGTCGACATGCCGGTGCCGGGCGCGCGCTACCGCGATCAGCATTCGGGGATGTCGGGGCCGCGCGCGCCGCTGCGGCGGATGTTGCAGGCGATGGGGCGGCCCGGCTGGGCGTGGGACGTGGGCTTGCACGGGCGACCGCACCAGCTCGGTAATCTGGAGCCGGTGCTCGGCAAGGCGAGCGGGCTGAACGATTATATGGGCTGGCTCGGTAGCAACTTCGATCCGTCGATCGCGTGGAAGGACCTGGAGTGGATCCGCGAAGGCTGGGACGGTCCGCTGATCATCAAGGGCATCCTCGATCCCGACGATGCGCGCGAGGCGGCGGCGATCGGTGCGGACGGGATCGTCGTGTCGAACCATGGCGGGCGGCAACTCGACGGCGTGCTGTCGAGCGCGGCGGCGCTGCCGGCGATCGCGGACGCGGTGAAGGGGCAGCTTACGGTGCTGGCGGACTCGGGCGTGCGGTCGGGGTTGGACGTGGTGCGGATGCTGGCGTTGGGGGCGGACGGTGTGTTGTTGGGTCGCGCGTGGCTTTATGCGCTGGCGGCGCGGGGCGAGGCGGGGGTCACGCAGTTGCTGACGCTGATCGAGCGGGAGATGCGTGTGGCGATGGCGCTTACGGGGGTCAGGTCGATCGCGGAGATCGACCGGGGTATTCTGGTTTGAGAGCGGGACTTCCCAAGGCCCGCTCTATGCAAACGCACGCCGCCCAAGTTCACCACCCCGGCGGAGGCCGGGGCCCAGTTGGAAAGGTCGTCATAACGTAGGACGGTCCCTAGTTACCTCCGTCCCCCAACTGGGCCCCGGCCTTCGCCG
>JAJNQF010000274.1 GCA_021154945.1 Sphingomonas sp. | reverse complement strand
TTGACGCAGGCTGGACGCTGCCGCGACAGGAAATCGTCGCCCGTTACGTTTCCCGAGCCAGACCGCCACTGCTGCCCCGCGGCATCGAAAACGAATTCGAACTCCTCGTCGACTGCACCGTGCTGGAGTTGCCGGTCAGGGTTGGCGATCTGGTGATCCGCCCCCTGGCGACCATTCTGATCGACGTGAAACAGGAGGCGGCCGTCGGCTTGGCGTTGTCGATGAAGCATCCCGGCGCTGACACCATGGCGAAGGCGATACTGGACGGGCTCCGCCACGGCCGGCGGTATTCCGCCGCTACTTCCACCGAAACCACTAGGATCGCCCTACCGTCGAACGATGTCCCGGGTCGTCTTTCCGAGGCAATGACCCAGGCTGGCTACGCCGTTCGATCCGAACCCGTTACCCCGCGTGGCGGCGGGAAGGTCATCGAAGCCTTGCTGGGGCGGCGTTCGGCGGGCATCAAGTTGCGGCCTTGGCTCGTCACCGCGCCACTTGCGAAGCGCGAAGCGAAAACCCGTATCGCGATCAAACCCATGAGCCTCGACGAAGCCTTCGATTACGCGCGAGCCCGGCTCGTTGGCTCGCGTACGACGGCGACTTTCGCCCATCTGAACGACCTCGCCCGGGTCCGTTTGGACGCCGAACTCGATCTGCTGGGGCAAGGCTAGACAGAGTCGGTTCGATCGATGGGCAAGGCAGCGGCGGCTGCACGCAACGTGCGCGCTAGCGCCGCATCCGGCGACCCTTCACCATCCACCAGCCCCGTTGCTTTCAGAACTTCGAGGATCGGCTGATTATGTCGCAGAACCTCTCGGTCCCAGTTCGAGATGGCTTGGTCCAACTCTAGGACTGGCGCGATCCGTTTCCTCAAATACTCCGCTCCATCGATCGCGAGCGTGCTTCGAGGTGCGAGAATCATTCTTCCTATTCTCGGGCCCACCAGTTGCGTCAAAGCCTGGCCGTAATTGAACCCGCCCGGCATTCCGAACTCCAAGCTACGTACGGCGGCGTGAAGCTCCTCAAGTTGAAGATCGTCCTTGTTCCGCGACGGCGGCAGGGTCAGTCCCAAGGCGACGGATTTCTTTTTGCGATGCCGGTCGGCGCGGTGCTCGTCCAGAAACTGGAGCGCAATACGTATCGCCGCGTGTTGAAGTTCGCTGGCGTCGTCCCGATGACCAACACGGCTTCCCAGCACTAGACCGCTCGCCGTCTCAACGACGACCGCAACAATCGCAGGTGTGGGATCCGGATCGGCAAGCACGATCGATACCGCGGTCAGATCGATCAGCAGACCGGATCCGTAGGCTTCCTGCAGGTATTCGGGATCACGGGCGAGAGCGCGACGTGCGTGTTGAACGAGACGCTCGATGCGTTGAAGTTCCGCCATGTCCTTTCCGGAAGAGGTCAACTTGTGGCCGAGCAGTGAGCGCGCGATGTCGACATTGCGTGCGCCTCCGCCTTGGAAGCGGAGCATAGCGGTCGCTCCTGTCCATAAAGGATCGTCATCAGGCGCTATCACGCTTCGACCACGCTGCGATCCGTTTGGTATGACCCCGGCAATGCCGTGCGTTCGCCAGCTCTTCCTCAGGTTGAAGAACGCTGCCCGCTTCAGGTCGATCTTCGAGGCAAGTGCGTCCCACTTTTCCCCGCATTCGCCTCGCCACGCGACTTCGAGCCGACGAAGCACCTCTGGCTGGTCGCGGGCAGGCACGGCGTTGAAGACGATCATCTCGGCCGCCGGCACTCCTTCCGGCCAGATCGCCGTGAAAAGTTCGCCTGCTGTCATCATAGGATCGGTCATCCCTACCCATTAACCATCAAAATGCGACTGTCTAGTACCAAGTACTTGCGGTTGCCTCGCCTCTCACCATTTTGAGTCCAGAGCCTTACACTAAGGAACGGGCTAGAGGAGCGAAACATGGACGAACGGGTTAAACGTATCATTGCCGGCGAGACTTTCATCACGGAAGGCGGCTACGCCAAGGTGACCGACCGGCAGGCTGCCGGTCGTGACTCGATGGACGATGTTCTGCTCCTTAAGGTGACGGCGTCGAGAGTCGGGTCCTTCTACGCATGGACCACCATGAACGCACTTTGGGCTGCGGTCGAGAATGGCGGTTGGACGCTTCCGAGCGACGACGTCCGGTTCGCAGCCTGATCCGCGGACAGCCACATGCACCGGCATCATCCGAACCTCGTTCACCGTAGCACCGAAGACGTTCTGCGGTCCGAAACCTGGCGACGCAGCCGCAAGGCGGTTTGGCTGCGTTCGCCGAGACACCTCGGTCATCGCCGTCCGTCCACCCCCGACAAGGATTGATCTCATGAAGGTTAAGGACAACGAACAGAACAGAGGCTCGGGAGGTATGCCGAAACGAGCTACGCTGGCTCAAGCTCGCCACGCCGACCCGCGCATCCCGAACTACGCCAACCCGGACGAGGCCGCCTCGCGTTCGCGCATCCGCCGGCCCGGGCAGCGTTGGCCGGGCTTCGAGGAGGTCAGCCGCCTCGCGCAGATCGTCGTGCTCGAGCACGGCGGATACGCCAATCCTGTGATCAAGCGCGGGCAGATGCATCTTCGGTCGCGAATGGGTTCGCGAAAGACCGGAAGGCAGCAGGTGGTCGAGGGTAGGGGGCATCGCGACCTCACGATGTGGAACGAGGTCTACCCGCAGTGCCTCGACTACAACGCGCACCCGTTCCGAATCCATGGACAGGTTCTGGACCAGCGGTTCGTCTATTTCCCGGACCACATCCGCCTCATGCGGTCCGGGGAAGTCGAACTCATCGAGGTCAAGCGTTCACCCGCCGATCTCGACAAGCCCGGCTATCGCGACAAGCTCGGTGCCGTCGCGGAGATCGTTCGCCGCGGTGGCTGGAACTTCCGCATCCTCTACCACGACGACATCGCCGGACCGCGCTGGCGCATGCGCAACGTCGAAGGGTTGTACGCGCGACGCTTCATGCTCGTGTCGCGCGCCGAGCAGGACGTGGTCACGTCGTTCGTGATGCGCGGTGCCGAAACGACGTGGGCGGACCTGCGTGACCGCATCGCGCCCGACGATCCGCGGCGCGGCAACGCCGTGATCGAGAACGCCATCGCGCTCGGTCGCATCGATGTCGACCTCGACGAACGCTTCACCGACGCCACCATTCTGCGTCCGCTCGCACCCATGCCCCACAACGACCAGATCCGGCTCTGATCGTGACGATCCGAGCCGTCTGCCTGCTCGCGCCCCGTCCGCCGACACGGACGAAGGCGTCCGACGCCGCCCCAGACTGACCGAACCAACATCCCCCCGAGGGCCCGGTCGTGGACGTTCGTCCGCGGGCGCGGACTCTTGCGTCCAGGAGACATGACGTGAACGAACTGAACTTCAACTACAATCGGGGCGATATCCTCGCCATCGATGGCATCGAGCATGCCTTCGGATGCAGGAACGCCGACGGCACCGTCACCATGCACCAGCTCGTGGAGCCTCACGACCCGGACCCGCAGACCCGGCTCCCCGCCGAACCCAGCACCGGCGATATCGTCCGTCCGAAGTCGAGCCGCCGTACCGCAAATCGGCGGGGCTACTAGGAGATGCCTCGCTCGATTCACTACGGGAACCAACGTCGGTCGGCCCGGACCTCCGCGGGGAAGCGCTCGTGACCCGCGTTTCGCGTCACAGCGCAAGCCTCGGCGTCCGCCCGGTGGACGATCTCGGGCTCGTGCTCATCGGTGGTCTCCCCCTACGCCGACCGACCGCCCGGCCCACTCTCGAACGGATCCTGTCGGAGATGAAGACGAGCGTCGCCCGCTCCAGGAATAGCGCGCTCGGCGGTGAAGGCAACGTACTCGACCATTTCAGTGGTTGGGCGGCGCCGTCCGTCGACATCGCGAACACCGACTCCGGCGAAGCCTAAGCCATGACCTCTCGGACCACCTGCCTGCTCGCACCCCGTCCGCCCACACGGGCGACGGCGTCCGACGCCGCCCACGACTGACCAAACCATCATCCCCCCCGAGGGCCCGGTCGTGGACGTTCGTCCGCGGGCGCGGACTCTCGCGTCCAGGAGACATCACGTGACTGAGCTTCCCCTTAATCTCGAAGAGGGCGACATCGTCGCCATCGATGACGTCGAACACGTGTTCGCACGGATCGACCCCGACGGCCTCGTCACCTTGCGCACGCTGCGCAAGAACGTCGAGTTCCACCTGACGGACCCGCAGACCGGTTTCCCCCGGAAGCCCAACGCCAACGACATCGCCCGCTTGATGGCGAGCGGCAGTTTCGTCAAGCGCGCGAAGGACCTCGAGGACGGTCCTCGACGGGCCGCACGCAAGCGCGAGTTGGACGCCCAGGCGGCCCGTGCCGTGGATCCCACCTGCGAGTTCCGCACCGCGGCCGCCCGCGAGTACGACCGCGCTCCGTGCGGGCGCTCGGATCGCGGGCTGCGCGTCTTCAACGAGCGGCTTCTCGCCAACCCCACGATCGCTGCGCTGCCCGGCGCCAGGATCTACGCCGGGTCGACCCTGCGCACGTGGATCAACAAGCGCGGGTTCAGCGGCGACCGGCGCACCCGCGACGGCGTAGCCATGTCCGGCTATCGGCGTGGTCGGCGCGTTCACCACCCCAAGGAGATCCTCACCCACTATCTGGCGTTGTCGACCGGCCGCAAGACCACCTCGCGGCCAGGTGCGAAGGCCAGGGCCCTCAAGGGGTGGCAGGACTACAAGGGCGAGATTAAGCGGATCAACCGGGGACAGCCGACGGGCCGCGTCGGCGCCGTCTATCCGCAGCCCCCGGTTCCGTACAAGGCGGTGAGCTACACCACCTTCTGGCGCATGTGTCGCGATCTCGAATCGTCGGCGACGCTCGAAGCGCAGCACGGCCGCCAGGTGGTCAATCAGCGCTACGGCGGCGGCGGCATGACGGACCGGCACACCCGCATCGGCGCGTTCGCGCAGATGGACGACACCCCTGTTCCCGGCATCTTTCTCGTAGACGACGAGCTGGGCATTCCCCTCGGCCAGCCGACGCTCACCCTTATCATGGACAGCGTGGCGAAGACGATTCTCGGCTGGGGACTGAGCTGGGACAAGGCTTCCACCGCCACCGCGCTCGAAGCCTACGCCAATGCGAACACGCCAAAGGCGATCCCCAAGGACATCGACGATGTGTACCCGGGGTTGAAGTGGATCTGCGCAAAGCCGGCGGCTATTCTGCTCGACAACCTCGCTGGCCACCACTCCCGCCATTTCGAAGACTCGTTGCTGGACGTGGGCACCGACGTGCATTTCGCCGGCGCACACATGCCCCGCGACAAGGCGGAGATGGAACGCGTCATCGGGACCATCCTCGATCTCGCCTTCAAGGATCTGCCGGCGGCCACCTACGACATCGCGCGGGCGCGTGAGTTCCACTTCGATCCTACGACCATGGTCATGGTGCCGATCCGCAAGGCTCGCGAGCTGCTGCTCCGCGCGATCTGCGTCTATCATCTGTCTCCGCATGCCGGCCTCGACGGACGCTCGCCGGCTCTCGTCTTCAAGCAGCATGTGGCGAAGCACGGCATCTCCGTCATCGACGACCTCGACGAGTTTCGCCGCGCCATCGGCAACGTGGTGTACGATGCGCAACTTCGCAGCAGCGGGGTCGTCGTAAAGGGACTGCGCTACTCGGACGCCAGGATCACGCGTGCGCTTATCGACGACCTCAAGAGTCTCCAACCGCCCTCCGAGGCCACTACGAAGCAGACGGCGATCACGGTCAAGATCAAGTACTCGCAGGCCGACATGGGACGTATCCAAGTCTGGAACCTTCGCACCAAGCGGTACGTCACGCTGCCCGCCGTCAGATCCGACTACGCGGACGGCCTTCCGCTGTGGGCTCACAATCGGATCTCGGACATCGCGAAGATCGACATGAGGGAATTTGCCGGTGAGGACGAAGAGTCCGACGGCGATCGGCTGATCGAGATCCGCAAGACGCTGTTCGAGGCGATCCGGAACATCACGCCGGAGGCGGCCGAGTACGATCGCGCGACGCTCGCCAAGCTGAAGGAGACGCCGCTCTTCCAGCGGATCATGGGCGACATCATCGAGGTGGTCGACGAGGACGTGACCTGTCTCGTCCAGCCCGACCCCGCCGATGCGCCCGACTTTCAGCAGCCGGACGGCATGGGCGCCGAGCATCGGATCGATGCCCTGAAACCGACTCCGCGTCAGAAGACCGGTGGCGGTGGTACCGCGGACAGTTCCGACGCATCGGCCGCAGCGCCTCCGGTCAAGGTGCCGGTCAAGCGCCGCGGGCCGCGCAAGAAGGACACGAATCGCGATTCCCGCGACGCGGGCGCGCCCAACAAGTCGGTCAGGTCCGACACGCCGGCCGGGACCAATCCGGCTTCCAAAACCGCTCCGAAGTGGGGACAAACCTATGACTGACATCGCCAACAACTCGACGCCGAAGTCGGAACCCGCCGCCAGCAACCCGAAGGTTCCGCCCCGGCGCGGTCCCCGCAAGAGTGCTCAGCCGGGCTCCGACCGTCGCGCACCCTGCACTCCTCTTCCCGACCCCGCGGCATTGAGACCGGGCTCCCTGGCGCACCGGTCCGCCTCGGTCGGCAAGGCCGTCGCGGGCGTCCGCCGCATCCGCCTGCTGGAACCGCGTCAGCTCGGCACCCATGCCGAGTTCGACGAGGTTCGTGTCACCGGGCTGCACATGCAGGGCATGCCCATGCTCGGCATGACGCTGTTCGAGGTCACCGGCGCCGGCAAGACCACGACCGCCGAGGAGTACGCCAAGCGCTTGAACGCCGGGGCGGAGGAGGGGACGTTGCCCGTTCTCCACATGCGCCTGGACTCCTCCGGGACGGCCCGAAGTCTCTACGTGGAGATGCTTGCGAAGCTGGGTGATGGCTTCGCTCTCAACGGCACAGAGCACAGTCTGCGTCGTCGTGCTCTCGAGGCACTTGGTGACGCCGGGACGCAGCTCGTCATCATCGACGAGAGCAACCACGGCGGCAAGAAGTCCGGGTTCGGTGGCGAGATCACCGCGTCCGTCAAGCTTCTCCTCGACGGCGGAGTCGTACCGGTCGCTCTTCTTGGAACCGAGGAGGCCGTTCCCATCTTCGCCAAGGACATGGAGCTCAGCGGACGTCTCACCGCGCCCTGCCATCTCGGACGGCTGGAGTGGCACGACGATTACGACAAGGAAATCTGGCGCGGACTCCTCACGAACCTCGATCAGCGTCTCGTCGCCGACGGCATCCTCTCCAAGCCGATCGGCCTCGACGCCGAGAAGCTCGACAAGGCGCTGAACGAGGTCGCCGGAGGGATCATCGGTCAGCTCATGGGGACGATCCGTACCGTGGTTCGGGACGTCGTACGAGACGGCCGCGACGTCGTCACGTTCGAGGATCTGGTGATCGCGGTCGACCGCTGGAACGTCGCCCACAAGTTCATCAGCTACAACCCGCTGAGGAACCTCTGAGATGGCGCGGCGGGCTCTGCGCGAGGCCGACCTCTTCCCCGGAGCATCGCTCCGGGGAACCGTTTTCGACGCCTGCCTGAAGAACAACATCCCCAACTCGTTCGGCATGCTCCAGCATTTCGGGATGCCGAACCGTAACCGGGTGCTAGTATCGGAAAGCGTTCATCTGGACGTCGCCGGACTCGCCGACGCCCTTCAGATCGAAGAATCGGAAGTCGTCGCAAGACGCTACCCGCCCCATGGCCGTGGCCACAGGTCCTTCTTCGGATTGCATGTCATGAAAGGCCGTATCGAGGATCGGGTCAGGCGCTTTTCACCAGCCGCCATCAGGGACGGCTCACTCTATCATCCCGCCACGCACGAGCTCCGGGATCTGCCGTTCTCGACGGTCGGGTGGGACATGCTTCAGACCATCTGTCCGTGCGAGGAAAAAGGCGTCCAGCAGAACTGGGTGACCGTCAACGGCTCGAGCCGCTGCCATTCATGCGGGGGAAGTCTCGGCAAGATCGAGCCCGTTCCCGTCCCTGACGAACTGCGTGACAGCCTCGGGTTCCTCGCAGGTCTGGTCGATCCCGACCCCGTTGAACAGGATACTGCCTTGGCCATGCTGCCGCCGGCTATTCGCGGTGTCGACCGCACGTTGCTCCACGACATCGTCATGAACATCGCGCGGGCGGCGAGCGCCGAGGCCGAAACTTCCGATTTTCTGGTTCGGGTCCGTGCGCTCGCGCAGGCGTGCGATGCGGTCATCAGATGGCCCGAAGGTCTGAACGACATCAGTTTTTGCCAGCACTGTCCCGAGAACGTCCGAAGCTGGATCCTGCGTCACTACACCGTCCTCGACAGTTGCAGCCAGACCGTCGACGTCCCCCGTCCATCATCGCTGGCGACCGTAGGGCCGAGTGCGGCACCGCGCCGGATCTACGCGCCATCCGGCTCCAACGGAAAGGTCGAATCGGCCTTCATCGGCGCGATGGCGGCAGCGCGACTCGGCGGGGTCGACGAAACGGCCTTGAAGCAGGCGTGGGACGAAGGCCGATTCACCAAACACGTCTGGGGTTTCGGTTCGTTGAGGGTGAGGGCGTTCGATCCGTCCGAGGTTGTCGCCGTCGCGCCGCTTCTCCGCATAGCGGGTTCCCGCTCCCGAGCTGCCAGTTACCTCGGCCTTCCGCTCTACGGTCTCGAACAGTTGCTCCAAAGCCGGCTGTTCGCACCAGCGCCGCCAAGTGAAGGTATGAAGCAGACCGTGACGCACTTGGCGGCGGCGCGCGATCTCGTCGACAGGCTCAAGCTCAATCGTTCCGAGTTAGGCGATACCATTCCTTTCGTTGAGGCGATGCGTCACGTGTCCGGTCGCATGAAACCCTGGGGCGCCGCGATCGCCGCCATGCTCGATGGCGACATCGCCTTCATGATTCAGAATGTAGACGTCGACACGCCCATCGCAGGTCGGCTCCGGGTCAGCGCTCGTGCCATTCCGACCCTGATCGACCTCACCGATCCCCGAGTCGAGATGAGCATCGAGCGCGCAGACAAGTGGACGCAAGGCGACGCCCTCGAGTGCCTCAACGGGAACGTCTCCGCACCGGAGCTTCTGAAGGGCCTCGTTTCGAGCGGGACCCCGAAGAAAAGGCTATACTCGGTTGCCGATGTGCTGGAACGTGCGCGCATGGGCGTAACCACCTCGGACATCGCCCGACGCTTTGACTATCCGATCAAGAACACGGCCATGCTGCTCGACGCAAATCGCGTGAACCAGATTGCCCCTGGCCTCTGGAGCCGCGAACGTGCGGAACGGATCGTGCTTAGCCACATCGAGAAGCGGGGGGCGGAGAACCCGACGCTCAAGAGAACGGCAGGGGGGCTCCTCCCGCATACTGATTGATCCCCGCTCTAGAATAGCCAAGACCGTGCCGGTCAGGCTCTGAAAAGTGCCGACCCGCATCGTCTGGTTCAGCAACCAATTGCCTCGGCTCTGCGGAGCTCTGTTCGGCTCGTGATGAACGACCTTCCATCGTCCCAGCCCTGAGCGCCACGCCAACTCCGATACTTTTCCGATGCGCCTGCGCGTCGCTACTGCCTGACGCCTTCGCCCGCCTGTTTGCGAGTAGCGAACGCGGCGTATCTTCATCTCACGTAGGCGAGGGCGGGACGGCGATGGAGGCCCGAACTGCCCCAGCTTGCTCACCCCCCGAGCGGGAGAAGTGAAAGATTCAGTCGGAATGAGCGGCTAGGGTGAAAGCGGGTTCGCCGCTCAGTTTGAAAAAACCGTGGTTTTTCAAAGGCTGATTGAGCAGCTCTTAGTGAATGACGACACGGTCGATTCGACCCGAAAGAACTGCGGCGAGCCAAACCCTCCCTTACTGTAATACCCGTACCCCCGGCCGCGCATATTCATCGTCCAGATGAAGCGGATGTCGCGGCACACCGCTACGGTCTTCAGCTGGCCCGCTGCATCGGCACTCGCACCACCATGATGGATTCCGGCCAGCGCTCGAGCAATCCCTTGCTCCGCCGCACACTCCTTCATATGGTAGCGCTATCTACCGTAGTTCATCGCTCGACAGACCTCGCAGAAGGTCGCCCGACAGGAAGGATTAATGACTATGCGCCTTCGCCCGCCCGCCCTTATCACGACGTTGCCGTTTCTGCTCGTCGCCGGCCTCGCGCTTGCACAGAGTACGACCAAGCCGGAGCCCCGCAGCCCCGACGGCAAACGCTATCTGGCACAGCCGCTCGTCACCAAGATCTACGTCGCGGATCCCTCCGCGCATGTCTTCAACGGCAAGATCTACGTGTATCCGAGCCACGATGTCGACGCCGGCATCCCCGACGACGATCTGGGCAATCAATATGCGATGCACGATTACCGGGTGCTGAGCATGGATCGCCCCGGTGGTCCGGTGACGATCCATCCGGTCGCCATCGACGTGAAGCAGATTCCCTGGGCATCCAAGCAGACCTGGGCGCCGGACGCAGCCTATAAGAACGGTACCTATTATCTCTATATGCCCGCGCGGGACAAACAGGGTGTGTTCCGTATCGGCGTCGCCACGTCGAAGTCCCCGACCGGCCCGTTCAAGGCCGAGGCGCAGCCGATCCGGGGCAGTTATTCGATCGATCCTGCCGTGTTCACCGACACGACCGGCGAGAGCTACATGTATTTCGGCGGCATCTGGGGTGGCCAGTTGCAGCGCTGGAGCAAGGGCAGTTTCGATCCGAATGCCGGCGATACAGATCTGAAGCAGGACGACCGGCCGGCGCTATCCCCGAAGGTCGCGCGGATGTCCGCGGACATGAAACAGTTCGCCGAGCCTCCGCGCGACGTGCAGATCGTCGATGAGGCAGGCAAGCCGCTCTTGGGTGGCGATCACGACCGGCGCTTCTTCGAAGCTGCGTGGCTGTTCAAGCGCGCGGGCAAATATTACTTCACCTATTCGACCGGCGACACGCACTTCCTGGCCTATGCGATCGGCGACAATCCCTATGGGCCGTTCCGCTATACCGGCCATATCCTGTCGCCGGTCCAGGGCTGGACGTCGCACCATTCGATCGTCCAGTTCCAGAACCGCTGGTGGCTGTTTTATCACGACACGCAATTGTCGAATAAGAACCACCTCCGCTCGGCGAAGATGACCGAATTGACCTTCAATCCGGATGGCACGATTCGGCTGATCGATCCGTTCAAGAAATGATCCAGCGGGGTTCCGGTGCGCCGGAACCCCGTCTGTCGATAACGGGCAGGCTCAGTCGATCCGCGTCACGTCCTCGTCGTGTCCGCTGCCCGAACTGAGGAAGGCAAGCCCCATCAGCAGGCCGGCCATCATCACCGATCCGCCGACCCCGCCGATCACCGCCAGCATCGTCACCAGATGCAGCGGTCCCTGCAGATGCGCCATCGCCGCGATCACCGCCGCGACGCAGATCGCCGCGGTCAGCACCATCCACGCCATGATCCCGCGAAACCGCGCCCATGCGAACGCCGCATAATGCGGGTCGTCCAGTCCGGTCGGGGGTCCGGTCGGCGGGTCGGCCGGAGCGTTGGGCTGGCGATCGGTCATCGCTTCACATTGCCGCGCAAACATGGTTTCCTCAAGCCACGCGCAACAGACGCAGTTGAGGAGAGGCGAAGATGACGATCGCGGCGATCCTGAAGGACCGAAAGGGTGGCATCCAGTCGCTGACTCCCGATACGACCGTGGCGGAGGCGGTGGCCCTGCTCGCGGAGAAGCGGATCGGGGCGGCACCGGTGCTCGACGACGGCCGCGTGGTCGGCATCTTTTCCGAACGCGACGTCATCCACTGCCTGCAGGCGGATGGCGCCACGGCGTTGGCGGAGCGGATCGGCGACGTGATGACCACGGAGGTGAAGTCGGTCGGCCCGGGCGAGTCGGTCATCGGCGCGCTCTCGCTGATGACCCAGCGCCGGATCCGTCATCTGCCCGTGATCGAGGGCGACACGCTCGTCGGATTCGTCTCGATCGGCGATCTCGTCAAATACCGCATCGACCGGATCGAAGCCGACGCCGCGGCGATGCGCGAATACATCCAGTCCGCCTGACCAAGGCTCTTCCGAGTATCCTCCCCCGCCCGGGGGAGGTGGACCGCAAAGCGGGACGGTGGGGGAGGACACGGCACCGCAGTTTGATCTTCCCTCAACTACGCGTGACTACGCCTGCGAGAGTCGCTCAACCCGCAACCGGCTGCTTCCGCACGAGAGCAACCAGGTCCCGGATCCTCGACCGCGCAAACACCAGCATCCAGGTCGCATAGACCGCCGCCCCGACGGGCACGAGCACGGCCAGCCGCCAATGCGCGTCCATCGGCGGTAGGTTGCGGTCCACCAGCGTGACGATCGCCGCCATCGCAATCGCCGCGATCGCCGGCGCTGCGACCGCGCGCACGACGTCGCGCGCCCGCACGCCGATCACCGGCAAGGTCCGCCACGCGCTGATCGCCAGGTACACCGGATACGCCGCGATCCAGGCGATCCCCATCCCGGTCGGGCCCCATTGCACCCCGACGAGGAACGCGATCGTCAAGATCAGCGCCCCGGTCGCGCCGTTCCTGACGCCGATCCCCGGCCGACCGCGCGCATCGGACGCCGGCGTGAACAGCACCTGCAGTGTCATAAACGGCATCGCAAGCGCGAGCAGGTGAACCACCGGCGCCGTCTCGCGCCATTTCTCGCCGAGCACGGTCAGTACCAGTGGCTCCGCGGTGGCGGCGAGCCCCATGTAGAACGGCATCGCGACGATCATCACCATCGCCGCGCCCTTCACGAACGCGCGCCCGATCGCATCGGGATCGCCTTGCATCCGCGCATAGGCCGAGAAGGCGACCTCGTTCAGCGGCGGCACGAATTTCGATACGAAGATCTGGGTGAGGAACAGGCTGGTCGTATAGATGCCTAGCATGTGCGGGGAAAAGCTGCGCCCGGCGATGAACACGTCCGCCTGGCTCTGCAGGAACCAGAACAGCTGCCCCGCCGCCATTACCCCGCCATAGCGCGCGATCGTCCCCGCGCCGCGAAAGTCGAAGCTCGGCCAGACCAGCGACCGCGCGCTCCACGTCATCATCGCCCCGCGCACGCTGAACAGCACGATCGGCGCCAGCACCAACGTCCATACCCCGAGACCATAGAGTGCACCGCCCAGCGCCGCACTGGCGGAGGCGATCGACGCGGTGATGTTCGCCTTGGCTTGGTGACGGAAATCCATCGCCCGCGACAGCAGCGCATACGGGAGCGCGATGAACGGTGTCGTCAGATAGAGCAGCGCCTGGACGCGGAGCATGTCGCCGACGATCGGCTGGCGGTAATAGGCGGATGCTAGCGGCGCGAGCGCGAGCTGGGCGACGGCAAGCCCGACGTTCAGGACGATCAGCATCCCGAATAGCTGGCGCACCTCGCGTTCGCTGATCTCCTTTTGTTGGATGAGCCCGCTCGCCAGACCATAGCCGTTGAGCATCGCCATGAAGGTGAGGACCACCTGGCACATCGCGAACAGGCCGTAATCGGCGGGCGCCAGGATGCGGATGACCAGGAAGGTCGCGCACCATTGCACCATCTGCGCGACGATCTGGCTACCCGATCGCCATATGAGCGCGCTGCGGACCTGTCCGGCGAGCGAGGTTGGTTCGGAGGACCCGCCCAGAGCGTCCAATGGCCCAGACGCCGACAGGGTCTCAGGCACGTTTGCCGGCGGGGGGGCAGGGATCGCGGTGTCCATCGTATCGGGCATGTAGCGGTATGGGCCTTCACAAGCGCTTAAGGCGAGGCCCTAAAGACGGATAGCACGTGGCGAGGGACGCGCTGGCATCCTTCGAGGACCCCCGACGGCGGAATGAGCCGCAGTTACAACCGCTTCGTCA
>JAJNQF010000271.1 GCA_021154945.1 Sphingomonas sp. | reverse complement strand
TGTTCGAACTGTTGGCCTTGCGATCGGACACCGCTAGATAGGCCGCGAGCGAGGTGGTGCGCGTCCGCAGATAGCTCTGCTCTAGCGCGGCGCGCGGATTGTTGAGCATCGCGACTGCGATCCAGCGGCCATTCTCCTGCCGGATGATCGGACCGTGATGTGTCGCCAGGACGGTCAGGCGTCGGATGGCGATCGTACCGTCGGGCTGACGCACGCCGATCGCCACGACGCGCTGCCGGATCGGTCGCCAGCCGGTACCGAAGCGATAGGCGAGCAGGCCGCCACGCCGTGCCACGTCCACCGCGAACTCGTCGATATTGTCCACGCCGCTCGACGTGTGCATCCAGCCGAGCCGCCGGTTGAACCCTTGATAGACGAAGAACTGCCCCCAGGTCGACGCGCCATAGACGTCGAGCCCCTGTGCGCTCGTCACCTGCTGTTCGGCGCGAAAGAAAAACGAGGTGTGCGGGTTGATCCACAGCAGCGGATGTCCGTTCGCGCTGCGCGAGGGGCCGATCGCGATGCCGTTGGAGCCCTTGGGTTCCACCAGGCGCCCCGCATCCGCCAGTCGAGCAGAGAGCAAGACGGCATTGCTCCCGCTCCCGTCTCCCCCGCTGGCGCTCGGCCCGTAAAAGGACTCCAGCGCGGCCAGGTCGACCCCGGTTTCGATATCGCCGCCGATACTGCCTTCCGAAAAGGCGAGCGCCATCCAGGGTTCGAAATGCGTAATCCGGCGCGGATGAATCGCTGGATGCGTCGCGAGATAGTGGTTCAAGCCGCCGGCCCACGCGTCCATCAATGCGCGCAGCCATGCCGGGCTGCGCTGGTATTCGCGCGGTAACGCACCCAAATCGAGAAACAGCCGCTGCCGCAGATCGTCCCATAGAGCGGGCGCGCCCTCGACCTCGGCGAGCCGTCCCATCGCCGCGAGATAATTGCGTTCGATGCGCGGGAAATCATCCTCCGCCTGCGCATACATCATCCCGAACACGGCATCCGCATCGCTGGCGCCGCGGATATGGGCGATACCATATTGATCGCGCGCGATCGTCACGTTCGAAACATGCGACGGGGTGCGCCCCGCGGCCGGCGTCGCTGACGACACCAGCGCGACGAGACTCAGCAATGCGATCGTCCTAGCCATGACCACTCCCCTTTGACACATGCATAAGTCATATATATTCCTCTCCACAAGACCCTCGCTGCGGAGACCGACCAGCATGACCATCGCCCTTCGTCAGGTGACCATCCCCGACTTCGGACCGATCGCGGCGCCGCCCGCCGTGCCGTCGGCGACCTACGCTGCACGGTGCGACGCCGCGCTGACCGCTGCCGGAACAGATTGGCTGGCGGTGTATGCGGACCGTGAACACATGGCGAATGTGATGTTCCTGTCCGGGTTCGAACCGCGGTTCGAGGAAGCGCTGCTGTTGCTCGGTCCTGGCGGACGTCGTGCGCTGATCACCGGGAACGAGTGCGAATCCTATGCCGCGCTTTCGACGCTGCCCGGTCTCGACGTGCTGCTGGCGCAGACCATGAGCCTGTTGGGCCAGGATCGCAGCAAGGCGCCGCGACTGACCGACGTGCTGCGAAGCGCCGGGCTAAGCCGCGGCGACAGCGTCGGCGTCATCGGCTGGAAATACCTCGATCGCGATGAGTGGGGCGATATCGAGGACGGCGGCGCGGCACCGAGTTTCGTACCCGCGATCCATATCGAGGCGCTGCGCAGCGTCGTAGGCGCGGAACGGGTCAGCGACGTCACGCCGGTGATGCTGCACCCCGAACATGGTCAACGCTCGATCATCGACGCGGACCAGATCGTGATCTTCGAGGCGGCGGCTGCGCGCGCGTCGGAGATGGTCTGGAACGTCGTGCGCGGCACGCGGCCAGGCGATCTCGAGCGCGACGCGGCGCGCAACTTCGCCTATCGCGGCGAACCGATGAACGTCCATGCGATGCTCGCGACCGGCGATGCCGCCAGGGGCGCGGTGATCGGGCTGGCAAGCCCGGGATGGCGACGGATCGCACGCGGCGACGGTGCGTCGACCGCGGTCGGGCTCTGGGGGGGACTGACCGCGCGCGCGGGGCTCGTCGACGATCGCAATGACCAATTCGTCGCCACCGCCTCCGCCTATTTCGCCGCTCTGGTCCGCTGGTATGCGCTCGCCGACATCGGCATCGCGGGCGCCGATATCTACGCCGGTGTCAGCGCGACGCTGGCCGAGGGCGGATTGCGCTCGCTGCTCAATCCTGGGCATCTGACCGGCCACGAGGAATGGTCGCACACGCCGATCCGTCCGGGATCGACCGATTGTATCCGGTCTGGGATGCACATGCAGGTCGACATCATCCCGACGCCGATGCGCGCTGGCTGGGCGCTCAATTGCGAGGACAGCGTGGTCTTCGCCGACGCCACATTGCGCGCCGATATCGCGGCGCGCTATCCAGACCTGTGGGCACGGATCGAGGCGCGCCGGACCTTCGTCCGGACCATATTGGGCGTGGCGATGTCGGAGTCGGTACTCCCGCTGTCCTCGACCCCGTTATGTCTGGCGCCGCTCTGGTTGCGGAGTGATCATCTACTCGTCCAGACCTGACTACAAATACCTCAGATACGTTGTTTTACGCGTACACTCCACACGGATAGCAAGGTCGCCGCTAAGTACTTCTGGACTACGGTCGTTTCATT
>JAJNQF010000264.1 GCA_021154945.1 Sphingomonas sp. | reverse complement strand
AGCATGTCCGGGTCCCACGCGCCCTTGTGGATGTCGAACAACAGCGTGCGCGAGGCGTTCGACGCGTCGGTTGCGTGAACCTTGCCTCCGGTCAGTCGCCAGAGAAGGAAGCTGTCGATCGTCCCGAAGGCGAGTTCGCCCTTGTCGGCGCGCGCCCGGACGCCATCGACATTGTCGAGGATCCATTTGAGCTTGGTACCCGAGAAATACGGGTCGAGGATCAGCCCGGTCCGTTCTCGCACCAGCGGTTCGTTGCCGTCCGCCTTCAGCTGTGCACAGAGCTTTGCGGTGCGGCGATCCTGCCAGACGATCGCGTCGTGGACGGGCTTGCCGGTCTTGCGATCCCACACCACGACCGTCTCGCGCTGGTTGGTGATGCCGATCGCGGCAACCTTGCCGCCGTCCGCTTCCGCGGCCTCTTTCAAGGTTGCGACGGTGTCGCGCCAGATGTCCTCGGGGTCATGCTCGACCCAGCCCGATTGCGGATAATGCTGGGCGAATTCGCGGCGGACCGTCTGCCGGGGGACGCCGTCGGTGCCGAACGTCATGCTGCGGGTCGAAGTCGTGCCCTGGTCGATCGCCAGGATGATGGTGTCGGTCACGCCTTACACTCCTCGAATTATTGCGGGCCCGCGACGGGCTTGTTGCGTGGCAGGAAGGGGCGGACCAGCAGATGCTGCGCACCGCCACCGATCACCGCGCCGATCAATGGTCCGGCGATCGGCGCCCACCAGTAATTGCCGACGCCGGGAAAGGCCGATGCGTCCCAACCCATCAGCCATGCGAAGGTACGGGGGCCGAGATCGCGTGCGGGATTGATCGCCCAACCTTCCAGATATCCCATCGACGCACCGATCACGGCAACCAGCAGGCCGATCACGATCGCCCCGAAATTGGCTTGCGGGGCCATGGTATTGAACTCGTCGGTGATCGCGAAGATCCCGAACATCAGGATTGCGGTCAGGATGATCTCGTCGACGAAACCCTTCATCGTCGTCACTGCCAGGCCGGGCGCGGTGAAGAACACGCCTGCGCCACCGCCGCCGGCGCGCGTCAGATGCTGGGTCGCGTTGAAGTGGTCGATGACGTTGTAATACAGCGCGTACACGATCGCGGCGCCGACGAACGCGCCGACCAGCTGCGCACACCAATAGGGCAGCACCTTCTTCCACGGAAACCCGCGGTAAAGTGCGAGCGCCAGCGTGACGCCCGGATTTGCATGCGTCCCCGATACCGCGCCGGTAACGTAGATCGAGATCGACACCGCCATGCCCCAGGTGATGCACACGCCCCAATAGGCGGTCTTGTACGGGCTTGGATCGTACAGCGTGTACATCGCGGCGACCGACAGGCCGAAGGTCATCACGATACAGATCGCGATCGCCTCGGATATCAGCTCCCCGAGAAAGGCTTTGGCGTGCGGGCTCATTTGCCCTTTCTAACATTCGGTACGGTTTGGTCGAGTGCCGGAAGCGCAAAGCGCACTGGCCGCCGCCTCGGACTGGCGCAAAGACCTGCACGCGCTGTCGCATGACGCAAAATGGTGACGGTTGCAGGACGCTGCTAGGCATCCTCGAGCCCCTGTATCGGTCCGTAACAATCGGGCGTCTGCCACGGTTGGTACATCCGAATATGAAAGTCGGGGACGGAGCTACACGGCCCATCGCCCAATGAACGCGATCGATCGGGACGAATTGCAATCGGAATGAATTGCCGCCTTTCGATCCACCAAGGTGCCGCGCGGAATTACTCAGTCGATGCGAGGGGGTGAGGGTTACGCTGAGAAGGCGAAGCCGACACCCTCGATCGCCACTGAGCGGCGGTAGTTTCCCAGATACCCGCCGGCATGCGTCCGCTGACGAAATCCCTCGGTCCGACCTGTATCAGGCGCATTCCCTCGCGCTCCGAAAGGCGGCGGGATGGCATGTTCGCCATCGCCTTGGGTACGCGCATGACAGGGAAGCCGAGCACGTCGAACCAATAGTCCGTGGCCAGCTTGCACGCTTCCGTCATCAGGCCCTGCCCATTCCAGTCCAGCCCAAGCCAGAAGCCCCGATTGTCGTTAGGTCTGTCCGCCACGCTGATGACGCCGATCAAGGGGCGTTGCTTCCCATTGAGCCGGATGGACCACGCCCATTCGATCCCTTGCGCCACCGAGGGAAAGGTCACCTCCTGCAACAGCCTGCGCGCGCCATCGGCGGGATAAGGCCATTGCATGCCATGCGAGAGGTATCGGACGATCTCCCAATGCGGGAACAGTCGCTGTATCGCGTGGCTATCGGCTAGCACCAGGGGTTCGAGCGCGATCCTGTCACCCTGCAATCTCGGCACATCGTTTCGCATGAGTAACGGTAGCAGGACTATTCGCGCGGTAATTGTACGGAAGCGCCAAGTCCCGCCCCGCGATCGATAATCGATGGATTTTGGCGCGGGATGGCTTCGGATGAAATCAGGATTCTATGGGACGCTCAGGGCGTCACACGATCTGAATGCCTGGGCGACCCGCGCCACCGCGCAGCTTGGGAAGGCAATGGTGCCGGTTGCAGGGATCGATTAAACATACCTAAAGTCCCGGAATAGCGCTGAAAACTGGTTTACGGTTTTGGGGAATGCCCCCAAGAATGCCCCCTCGTTTGGGGGCTCAATCAGCCGGTTGGGGTGCCCGATGCTCGCTCGCCCACGCGGCGTAATCGCTCTCCCACCACCCCACGCACCGGGTGGTTAGGGTCGTTGGCTTGGGCATTTCGCCCTCGCGCACGCGTCGACGGATCGTCGATTCACTCAGCCCGGTGGAAGCGATCATGTCGTTGAGGCGGAGGAAGCGCCCGCGCGAGCTGGGCACGCCGAGGCTCTTGCTCTCGGCTAGCGTGGGGCGATGCCGCTGCGGCGAGGTCGTGGCCATCAGCCGGTTCCTTTTTCGGGGTTGGGGAGCATGGGAAGCAGCGCGGGCATCGTGCCGACGCGGTAGGCTTCGGCGATCTGCGGCCGCATCCAGTCGCCAGCGGTCTCGCCGGTCGGGAGCATTATGTTCGCGAGAAACTCGTCTTCGAAGACGCTGATGCCGCTTTCGACAGCCTCGAGCTTTGCCTTGATCACGAGCGCGAGGGCCCGCCAGCGCTGGCGGACGGCCTGCTCCCATTCCTTCGCTGCGGCGTCGGCTGTCCGCGCGCCGCGGCTGTGATGGGTGAAGCGATGATCGTCGCGCGCGGGCATCGCCAGGACGAACTTCACGTGCCGGCCTTCCATACGGAAGCCGACCATCGCGGAGTTGTCCTGCCAGCCGTACAGGAACTGGTCGGCGCCATAGCGGGTAAGCGTACGCTCGATTTCGTCGCGGGACGCGCTGGCGCTGACGCTCGTGTTTGCAGCGAACTGGGTCATATTCCGCCCCCGTCGGTGAACAGGAGGCCACGCCACTGGGCGAGCAATGGAACAGCCCACACTGCTTCCTCGGCGATGAGAGCAGCCCCACCGGTACCGAACCGAGCTGAAACTGCGCGACCCTCCGAAAGGCGGATCAGACGAGACATCTCGGAGTCGCTGAATGGGATCAGCGTTGCGCCATCGCGCGCTGTGATGGTTTGCAGGGAGGTCATCATGCGGCCTCGCGATCGTCGGTGGGGAGGGCGACGTGGGGCACGCTGAAGCGCAGCAGCGGGTGGACCCAGCGGAGGCCGCGGCTACCGGCCCTGGTCAGCAGCGCTAGGACGCCATTCGTGAGATCCGCCGACTTCGCCTTTGCCCACGCGGCGAGCGTTGGGGCGTCGACGAAGGGCTCTGCGATCGCGAGGCGCTGCGCCTTCGGGAACATGTCGAGCATGTCGCCGGTCGGCATCCAATATTTACGGAAGTTGTCGGTACCGATGCCCGCCTCGGATGCGACGAGGTCATGAACGGGGCACTTGAGGTCGCGTGTGGCGAGGCTACGCTCCATCACGAAGCCGGCGATCGTTGCCGCGGTCAGGAGTTTCATCTCCGGAGACGTGGTCCGGTAGGCCATGAACGCCGTCTCGAGATCCTCGTCGGTGAAAAAGGGCTGCTGGCTGATCGTCAGCACGGCTTGCGCCGCAATGCGCGACGCTTCGGTCGCGGCAACATGCTCGCGTGCCAACGCCAGGGCGTCGTGCGAGACGCCAACCATCCCGTCGCCGGCGATGACGCGCATGCCGAGGCGCTGCTGCCGGTAGCTCGTGGTGAGCAGCGCGCGCGCCTGCGCCCACACGAGATAGTCTAGGCCAACCGACCCGAAGTCCTTCGCGTCGTCGATCAGCGCCGCGCGCAGTACCACCTTGCGGACCGCGCTCATGGCGAACATGCCGTCGATCGTCAGGCCGTCGCCTTCGCGTGTCGCTTCCACGCGGTGATGAGCGTCGAACGGATTCTCTGCCGGCGGTGCTGGCGTTGGCGGTACAGCGGCGCTTGGCGCGGTCGGCTTCTCGTTGCCGAACTTCGCCTTTCGGCTGGACCACCAGTAGGAGACGACGGGGGTACCGCTCGCGTCGATCGCGATGTGGGCGACGATGTCACCGTCGGGCAGCTCGAGGCCACCTTCGGCGCGCGGCTTAGCGTTCACGCTTAGCTGGTGATCTACATTGTCCCACTGATCCTTCGGCTGGTCGGGGACGAAGCGGAGATCCGGCCGAGCGGTGGTCATGCGGACCTCGGCGCGGACGATCGCGATCTTGTCGTCGACGAGCTGCTGCAGCTTGCCCTCGTCGACGATGCGGCCGCGTTCCTCGGCGGCGTCGGCGAAGAGATCGAGGTCGAATCGACCGCCGGCACTGCGGTAGGCGTCGGCGCCGACGAACGCGAGCTCGCGCTGAGCACGCACGTCGCCGACCTTCATCGCCTTGCGGATGTCAGCCGGCGTTGGGTTCGTCGGGTTGATCGGCGAGAGGCGTTCGAAGGTGACGCGCTGAAGGTCCTGGTCCTCTACGGCCGCGAAGGCAGTCGCCTGCCCCAGCGAGATCCGGTCGGCCCGGAACGCTTCGAAGATCGGCGGCGCCAGTCGGCCGAGACGTAGCCAGCGGCTGACAGTCCCGACGTCAGGTTGCCCGATGCCCTTGGCGATCTGCTCGACGCCGTGACCGCGAGCAGCTGCGCGCGCGACGCCGGCGTACAGCTCGTGCTCGCGCAGATCGCGGCGGATCAGGTTCTCGGTGATCGAATGCTCGATCAGCTCGGCATCGCTGAGTCCGTCCAGGACATTGACGCGCACGGCATAGTCGGCCGGCAGGTCGCCATTGCCGATCAGCGCCTTGATCGCGCGGTACCGGCGACCGCCGGCGATCGCGCCCCACTTCGTCTTGCCGCCCTTCATCTGGTGGACGGCGATCGGGTTGATCAGGCCGTCTGCCAGGATCGAAGCCTGCAAGCCTGCGGTGTCTTCCGCGTCAGGCGAGTAGGTGCGTACGTTCAGCGGCGACAGGCATAGCTGGTCGATTAGCAGCGTCGTTGTGCTAGGCATGGTGGGGCTCCGGCTTTGCGGCCGCGAGCGCGCGTTTCGACAGAGCGGCCTTGGTTGGTGCGCTCACACTGGCGGCTGCTACCGCCGGTGCGTCGGAATCGGGGAGGGGGGCCGCACCCGGCCGGTCCCCCGAACTGGCAGACGCGATCGCGTCCTCGATGTCGGTCTGGCGAGGATCCGCGGCGGCGCGGCCGTACTGGATTTCGCCCGCGTATCTGACCCATGTCGCGTGGCCGGTACGGTCGTGGTGCTGGGCCGCTACCGCCTGGGCGTTGGCCTCCGTCCAGCGCGCGGTGTCGCCGCTGCAGACGTGGCAGCCCGCGCGTAGATCGCGCTGCTCCGACTTCTGCCGGACGTGCTTAAGGGGAAGCTTCGGCGCGCGCATCATTTGCGCGCCTTCCAGCTGTTGAACGCCGTCGCGTGCAGAGGGCATAGATCTTTGCCCGGCGCCGGTGACGTTGTGCACTGGGCGCAAATCGGTGCGTCACAGGTTCCGCTCTTCCGTGCCTGGACCTTCCAGTCGCAGGCCAGCGTCGCCGGCCGGCCGCATGCACATCGCTGCCGGCGGCGCGTTCCGCATACGATCGCGGTGCCTCCACCGGGCAAGGTGATGTGCTTGCAGGCCATCAGCCGTCCGCCCGCTTTGGCGGAGAGCCAGGACGGCGATCGGCGTCAACCGCGGCGGAGCGCATCCAGTCGCGCGCCCTAAGTGCCCCAACGAGCGCGATGGCCCCGAGGCTGACGACGAGCGCGAAAGCCAACGGGAAGGCGAGCAGGACCGGCATCAGACGGCGGCCTTCCGCGACAGATGCTCGTCGCGCAGGACAACCAGACGATCGGCGGCATGGCGCTGCCAGTCGTCACCGTGCTCGAGCGCGAACGGGATCAGAAAATGAAGCGCTGCGGCCTGTTCGTCTTCGTAGCGCGGCTTGATCGCGACACCGACCTCGCGAAGGGCCATCCATATCGGGTGCAGCCGGAAGACCGGCGAGCCGAGGACGTCGGCAAGCGCGGGCGTCAGCTCGATGGGGTATGCCGCCATCAGATCATCCCCAGCGCTTGGAGATAAACCTCGAGGATGGCTTCCTCCTCCTGGTACTCTTCCTTTTTCTTCTTCCGGATCGACCGGATCCGGCGGATTGCCTTCGGGTCGTATCCACGCCCCTTTGCCTCCGCCATCACGTCCTTGATGTCGTCTGAGATCCCCTTCTTCTCTTCCTCAAGGCGCTCGGCGCGCTCGATCAGGAGACGGAGTTCGTCGGCCGCGACTTTGCCGCCGCCCATGCCGTGCTGGCGTTCGTCGCTCACTGGGCGCCCCGAATCTCGGCGACCTGCGCGCGAAGGAACGCGATGGTCTGTTCCAGCAGCACATCCTGCTGCTCACCAGGATGGTGAGGCTGAGCAATGAAGGCAGCCAAACTGTAGAGCAGCGCCTTTGCGGTTGCGGCCTCAAAGATTGGATCGACGTCGTCGCGACCCGCGCGGGAGAATGCCGTCAGTGCAACGATGGCGTTGAGAAACGGAACTGCGACTTCGTCCAGATCCTCGGGATCGTACGGCGAGAATAGGTCCGCCACGATCACAGCCCGATCGTTGCGCGCAGCGCGGCAGCGGCACCGGCCGGATCGATCGCGAACATGATCGCGGACCCGACAGCCGCACCGAGGCAGGCGAGCTTGCCCATGTCGGTTGCGGTCAATCGGTCGGGATCACTGGGCACGTATGGCGCGCAGGCTGCGCAGTCGCAGTCGTGATCGTGGATCTCGACGATACGCAGATGCGGTTCACGCAGACGATACGCACGCTCGATCTTGGGTTGACGGCTCATGGCCTTTTCTCCGGACGGGATTGAATGGCGACGCGAAGCTTCTCGATGCTCCACGTCAGCAGGATCGTGCCGATCGCGAGGGCGGCGATTGCGCTACGGGGGGATCCGATCACGGCCATGGCCAGCACGACGCCGCACTGGATGACGATGATCGCGTGAATGGTACGGAGGCCGCTCATGCTGCGACGTTCAGCGTTGGAGCGAACAGCACGTCGACGAGGGACGGCTTCGCGCCCTCGGCGATCGCCATCCAGTAGGCGAGGATCCGCAAGTCGATCGCGATCGCGTCATGCAAAGCGAGGGCGACACAGACGGAGATCTCCGCCGCGTCTGACTCGATCAGCTCGAGCCATTCGACGAGGCGCCGGGCCGACACGGCGGGTACGCTGTCCAGCATCATCGCAACGTCCTCGCGCGACAAGCCGAGAGCTTCGCGACGGATACGTACGTAGGTCCCCGGCGTGATGCTCGGGACGTCGATCGGCGGGATCTGAGCGGCCGGGGCGTTCATGCGGCCGGTCGACGATCGAGGTCCGCGGTTGCGGCGACGTCGACAAGATCGATCGCGTCGAGCAGCCTGATGATGCAGATCGGAAGATCCCTGTCATCGGGCTGGGTCAGAGCCTGCAGGGCGTCCACCGTCTGCTGCAGGGAGCTTGAGATGTTCGTGAGGGCTTCGCGTCGATCGGGCATGGCAAAGTGTCCAGGCAGCAGTTTCCCGCCCCGTTGATCGCGGTGATCAGCGGGCGGGCGGGGTTGGCGGCGATGTTGGCAGGTCGGCGGCGTCAGCCGTCTGGAGGGTGGTACTGCGGCCCATCGCGG
>JAJNQF010000261.1 GCA_021154945.1 Sphingomonas sp. | reverse complement strand
CTGTCGCGCGTGAAGAAGGGCATCTTCGCCAAGGCGTTCGGCGGCGGGCAGGTCGACATCGTGTCGGGCAAGTTCGTGTTCAGCTGCACCGAGGCGTATCTGATCGAGGACGGCAAGCTGGGTGCCCCGATCAAGGGCGCGACGCTGATCGGCGATGGTCCGAGCTCGCTGACCAAGGTGCGCGGCATCGGCAACGACTTTGCGCTCGACGAGGGTATCGGTATGTGCGGCAAGGGCGGGCAGTCGGTGCCGGCCGGCGTCGGGCAGCCGACGTTGCTGGTCGATGGGCTCACGGTCGGCGGGACGGCGGCCTAATAGCCCGAGATCAGCATATCGAGCGCGGCCTTTATTTCGAATTGCGCCGCATCGAGCGTCGCTACGGTGTCTTCGATGTCACGGACGTCGATCGCGCGGGCTAACGTCGTGATCATCGTCAGAACTTCGCCGTTGATCGTAAAGCTGGGCATCAGCCTTTTGAAAATCACGGCGTCGGTTGGACGAAGCGGTACCACGAATCGGGTCTGTAGGTCGGACAGCAGGTCCGATTGGCAATCGACCACCAGCACGTTGCCGCGGATGCGGTAGACGTCGAACTGTGCCAATCAGAGCGGCCGCAGATGGGCGAGCGGATCGCCATTTTGTTCGTACCAGCGGTTCCAGCCTTCGATCGCAGCCCGATTGTCTTCCTTCCAGCGCCGCTCCTGTTCGATTTTCGTCGCGTGCCTGATGGCGTGTTCGCTGATCTGAGAAAGGTTGAGCCCTGCCTCGCGTGCCGCTGCAACGATGCCGGTATCCAGCGACATGTTGACCGATTTGCGCTTGCCGGTGGCGATTGGATCATGCTTCATGCGCATAAGGTATGCGCGTACATGTCGCGCGTCAATTCGGAGCCGAACGATGGACTTCTTTCCCGCGCTCACCGATGAGCATCGTGCGTTCGTCGCGCGGCAACCGGTGTTCTTCGTCGCGACGGCCGCCGAGGGCGCGCGGATCAATCTCAGTCCCAAGGGCATGGACAGTTTCCGCGTGCTCGATGCGAAGACGGTCGCGTATCTCGACTTCGGTGGGTCGGGGAACGAGACGAACGCGCATCTGGGCGCGGACGGGCGCATCACGATCATGTTCTGCGCGTTCGACCAGCCGGCGCTGATCTTCCGGATCTATGGCAAGGGCCGCGCGGTGTTGCCGCAGGACGACGGCTGGGCCGAACTGTATGCGCGGTTCACGCCGTTGCCGGGGACGCGGCAGATCTTCGTGATCGATGTCGACGAGGTGCAGACGAGTTGCGGCTGGGGCGTGCCGTTCATGACGCTCGATCGCGAGCGACAGACGCTGTCGAAATATCACGCGAAACAGACCGAGGCCGAACGGATCGAGGAACTGGCGGGGCCGACCGCGAGCATCGACGGGTTGCCGGTGCGGCTCGCGACCGTCCTGCCGGACCGGGCCGGCGCATGAGCCTGGTCGAACTCGGGCGATACGGCCGGAACGAGGCGCATATCATCGTCGGGCGGCTCGAAAGCGAGGGCATTCCGGCGATCGCGTTCGACGGCGGGATGTCGATCATGGAGGGGAGCTGGTTGCTGATCCCGGTGCGCGTCATGGTCGACGAAGATGATCTGGCGGCAGCGCGAGACATTCTACCGGACTGACTCTTCGTCATGCCGCGCCCTTTGCGGAACCGTGGACCCCAGGGAACACGCTGGTGGCTATCGCTTTCGAGCAAGTAAGACGTGTTTCCCCGCGAAGGCGGGGATCCAGACTGAGCTCCCGCCTTCGCGGGAGAACAAGGAAGGGCGTGGTGCCGTACGACCACCGACTTTGATTTGCTCGAAGGGGATGGCCGCGGAGACAGAATGCGCGTTGCGTCCCCCCGCCAGATCAGCCTCCCGCGCTGACCCGCCAGATCGCGTTGCCGACGTCGTCCGCGACCAGCAGGCCGCCGGTCTTGTCGGTGATGACGCCGACCGGGCGGCCCTGCGCGTCGCCGTCCTTGTTGAGGAACCCGCCGAGCACATCGACCGGCTTTGCGTTCGCTGCCGGGAACCCGGTGTCGCCGAAAGGCACATAGACGACCTTGTAGCCCGACACCGGCTTGCGGTTCCACGAGCCGTGCTCGCCGACGAACGCGCCGTTGGCGAATTTTTCGCCCAGTTTGGCGTCGGCCGAGAAGGTCAGGCCGAGCGCCGCAACGTGGGGGCCGAGCGCGTAATCCGGGCGCTTCGAATATTGCTGGAGCGCGGGGTTCTTCGGCTCGACGCGGGTGTCGGGATAGCCGCCCCAATAATACCAGGGCCAGCCGAAGTGATCGCCGAACTCGACCTGCGTCAGGTAATCGGGGGCGAGATCGGAGCCGAGCATGTCGCGCTCGTTGACGACGGTCCACAGTTCGCCCGACTTGGGATTGATCGCCATGCCGTTGGGGTTGCGCAGGCCCGCGGCGTAGATCCGCCAGTTCTTGTCCTTCGGCCAGACCTGGAGGATGTTGGCGCGGTATTTCTCGGCGTCCATGCCGTTTTCGGCGATGTTCGAGGCCGATCCGACGCCGACGTAGAGCGTCTTGCCGTCCGCCGCGGTGATGACGTTGCGCGCCCAGTGATTGCCGCCGGGGTTGAGCTTGATGACGAGCTCGGGCTTGGCGGTGATCTTGGTCGCACCATCGGTGTACGGCACGCGAACCAGCGCGTCGGTGTTGCCGATATAGAGCTGGCCGTCGAGCAGGGTCATGCCGAACGGCGAGTTGAGGCCGGTCATGAACACCGACTTCGTCTCGGCCACGTCGTCGCCGTTTGCGTCGCGCAGCAGCGTGATGCGGTTCGCCGAGGGGACGCCGGCGCCCGCGCGGCCCATCAGGACCTTCATCACCCAGCCGGTGATCCCGCCACCCTCGCGCGGCGGCGAGTTCGTCTCAGCGACCAGCACGTCACCATTAGGCAGACGGTACATCCAGCGCGGGTGATCTAGCCCGGTCGCAAACGGCTGGACCTTGAGGCCTGCGGCCGGCGTCGGCATCGCGCCGTTCTGCCAGCCGACGACCTTGGCGACCTTGACCGTCGGGATCGTCTGGATACGGGGATCGGTGATCTTGGGCAGCTTGCCGGTGACCTGATCGACCGGCAATTTCGCCGTGTCGGGCCAGGCGAGATAGGTGACGCCCGCGGCGATCACGAGCAGGATCAGGCCGAGGACGATGAGGATGTGTTTGCGCATGGGGCGAGGATAGTCGCACACCCCGTGCGGCGGAAGATGCAAAAGCGGTTCGCGGCCGCGGCATTTCAGCGGTCGTCAATATCTTACGGGTAAGCGCTCTGCATGGTCTTCCCTCGTTCATCGATCGATTGGCGCACGGCGCGCATCGCCGTCGCCCTGTCGTTGGCGATGTTCGCCGGGTATGGCCTGTCGTCCTTTCCCGGGCTCTGGGCGAGTTGGCAGGTTCCGGCGATCATGCCACTGTTCGTGGCGGCATGGGTCGTGGCCGCGATCCTGCCGCTGATGCTGCTCCACCGTGCGCCGCCCGCGTTGACGATCTCGACGATGGCGGCCTTGGCGATAGCGTTGCGGATCGCGGTGGCAGTGGTGGCGGATGGGCGCATCCCGCCGGGCGATGCGCACAACTACGTCGTCCTCGCCCAGCATCTGCTCGAAGGGCGCGGATTGGTCATCGCCGACCATTATATGGGCGTCGAGGTGCGTGCGCTGTATCCGCCCGTCTACCCAATCCTGCTGGCGGCGTGGGGTGCGATGGTCGGGTTCTCCACCGCCTCGCTGACGCTGTTGGCGACGATCTTCGACCTCGCGACCGCGGGCGCGATGATCCTTCTGGCGCGCATGCTGGGCAATCGATCGGCGGGCCTCGCCGCGGCTTGGCTGTACCTGATCTGGCCTTCCGTCCTGCTGTCGGCGCCGCTGGCGCAAAAGGAAGGCGTGTGTGCCCTGCTAGCGGTGTTGCTCGCGATCCAGTGGGTCAGGCTCGCTGCGAAACAGGACGCGGGCGCGGCACGCTGGTACGCGGCGGTGGGTCTTGGGGTGACGGCCGGAGTGCTCACGTTGACGCAACCGGGCGAAGCGCCGCTCGTCATGGTGTTCGGGCTGGTCGCTGCGGCTAAGTGCGGATGGCGACGTGCGATTGTAACGGGGCTCCGGGCGGTCCCGTTCGCGGTCCTTGCGATCCTGCTGCCCTGGTGGATCCGCAATGCGCTGATCTTCGGCGCCTTCGTTCCGCTGACGAGCGCGGGCGGTTATGGCTTGTGGATCGGCAACAACCCGGACGCTACCGGTCACTGGATGCCGCCGCCGCCGCAATTATATGGCATGGCCGAGATCGCGTTCGGCAAAGCCGCCGCGGCGATCGCCATCGACTGGATCGTCCAGCACCCGGCGGACTTCGTGCGCAACACCATGGCAAAAGCGGTGCGAGGCTGGGGCGTAGCGGAAAGCGGCGCTTCGCGGATCGCGGGGTTGCGGCCGACTATCAGTCCGTTGATTCCACCGATCGTTTTCGCCGTGTCGCAGATGGCGCATCTGGGATTGCTGGCCGGAGCCGTGCGTTCGGCGTGGAGACGGCAGACGCCTGGCATGACGCTGTTGCTGCTCCTCGTACTCGCGTGCGTCGTGCAGACGCTGGCGTTCGGGGTCTGGTTCGAATTCGACGAGCGCCACCGCGATTTTGCGACGCCGTTCCTATTGTTGCTGGCGGCGTTCGGATTTGCCGATGCGCGGGCATCGGAAGGCGAGCGGGACCGGTCTGGTAGGGACTAAGTCCCAGTAGGCCGGGCCTATAACAGGACAGGGCCGCCGACATCGCTGCCGACGGCCCCCCTTCGATACTCGGACGTCGCTTTACGAGATCGCGGCGTCCTGTTCCGCGCGGACCTTGGCGAGATCGAAGCGGTCGGCGTTCATGACCTTGTTCCAGACCTTCACGAAGGCGGCCGCGAACTTCTCGCTCGCATCGTCGGCGGCGTAGACCTCGGCCAGCGCCCGCAACTGCGAGTTGGACCCGAAGACGAGGTCGACGCGGCTGCCCGTCCAGAGGACATCGCCGGTCTTGCGGTCGCGTGCCTCGAACGTCCCGTCACCAACCGCCGTCCACTTCGCGGTGAAGCTCGTCCGCAGCAGGTTGCGGAAGAAGTCGTTGGTCAGCGTCTCGGTGCGATCGGTAAACACGCCGAGCTTCGAGTCGCCGTGATTGGCGCCCAGCACGCGCAGGCCACCCACGAGCACGGTCATCTCCGGCGCGGTGAGCCCCATCAGATGCGCGCGGTCGACCATCAGTTCCTCGGCCGAATAGACCGACTTCTCGCCGACATAATTGCGGAACGCATCGGTGCGCGGCTCGAGCGGGGCGAACGACGGCGCGTCGGTCTGCTCCTGCGACGCATCGGTGCGACCCGGCGTGAACGGCACGCTCAGGTCGTGACCCGCCTTATTCGCCGCCGCCTCGATCGCCGCGTTGCCGCCGAGCACGATCAGGTCGGCAAGCGACACGGTCCTGCCGCTACCTGCGAAGTCGCGCTGGATGCCCTCGTACGTAGAGAGCGCCTTGGCCAGCTCGGCCGGCTCGTTGACCGCCCAATCCTTCTGCGGCGCGAGACGGATGCGCGCGCCGTTCGCACCACCACGCTTGTCGGTGCCGCGATAGGTCGAGGCCGACGCGAACGCCGTCTTCACCAGACGCGAGATCGACAGGCCCGAGTCGAGGATCTTCGCCTTCAACGTCGCGATATCGGCGTCGGACAGCGGCTCGCCTTTGTGAGCGGGCACGGGGTCCTGCCAGATGCGCGGCTCTGCCGGCACTTCCGGACCCAGCAGCAGCGGGTAGGGGCCCATGTCGCGGTGGGTCAGCTTGTACCAGGCCTCGGCGAATGCCTTGGCGAACTCGTCGGGGTTCTCGTGGAAGCGGCGCGAAATCTTCTCGTAGGCCGGGTCGACGCGCAGCGCGATGTCGCTGGTCAGCATCGTCGGGCGATGCTTCTTCGACGGATCATGTGCGTCGGGCACGTCCTCGGCCGCGTCCTTGGCGATCCACTGGTGCGCACCGGCCGGGCTCTTGGTCAGCTCCCACTCGTGGCCGAACAGGTTCTCGAAATACAGGTTGGTCCACTTGGTGGGCTCCTGCGTCCAGGTGACTTCGAGGCCGCTGGTGATCGTGTCGCCGGCGTTGCCCTTGCCGTAGCTGTTCGCCCAGCCAAGACCCTGCATCTCGATGCTCGCGCCCTCGGGCTCAGGCCCGACATAGGGATCGGGCTCGGCGGCGCCGTGCGTCTTGCCGAAGGTGTGACCGCCGGCGATCAGCGCGACCGTCTCCTCGTCATTCATCGCCATGCGGCCGAACGTCTCGCGGATATCGCGCGCCGAGCCCATCGGATCGGGGTTGCCGTTCGGGCCCTCGGGATTGACGTAGATAAGGCCCATCTGCACCGCGGCGAGCGGGTGCGCGAGATCGCGGTCGCCCGAATAACGCTCGTCGGCCAACCACTCGCGCTCGGCGCCCCAGTTCACGTCGGTGGCCGGCTCCCACACGTCGATGCGGCCGCCGGCGAACCCCGCGGTCTGGAAGCCCATCGACTCGAGCGCGCAATTGCCGGTGAGCACGAGCAGATCTGCCCAGGACAGGCTGCGACCGTACTTCTCCTTGATCGGCCACAGCAGCATGCGCGCCTTGTCGAGGTTGGCGTTGTCCGGCCACGAGTTCAGCGGCGCGAACCGCTGCTGGCCCGCGCCGGCGCCACCGCGGCCGTCACCGATGCGGTACGTGCCCGCGGCGTGCCACGCCATGCGGATGAACAGCGGACCGTAATGCCCGAAATCGGCCGGCCACCACTCCTGCGAGTCGGTCATCAGTGCGACGATGTCGGCCTTCACCGCGGCGAGATCGAGCGACTTGAACGCCTCGGCATAGTCGAAGTCGTCGCCCATCGGATCGCCGGCGGGCGGGTTCTGGTGGAGCACCGAGACGTTGAGCTGGTTCGGCCACCAGGTGCGGTTGGTCATCTCGAACAGGACGGCGGGGCCATCCATCTTGCCGGGCTCGTTGGTCGCCTTGTGCGAGGAACCGCCGTGTACGGGGCACTGGCCGGCCGTCGGGGCTGCGGTGGTTGCTTCGGTGGTCATACCATCTCCATTTCAGCGTCTTCTGAAGTTGGGAGAAGGTATGGCACTGCGCGGGTGATCGGTAAAATAGATTGCGTCGTCGGCAGTGATCGAATGGGTGATATGTCGTCATATCCGTTCGTGCTGAGCGAAGTCGAAGGACCTGTATTTCGGGCCGGCCCTTCGACTTCGCTCAGGGCGAACGGGAATGGGGCTCAGTCGTCGTCCTCGATCGCCACCACCGGAGGATGCAGGCGGAGGCGGTTGATGCGGCGTTCGTCGGCGTCGATGACTTCGAGCTTCCAGCCGCTGGGGTGATCGACGCATTCGCCGACCTGCGGCACATGGCCCGCGAGCAGCGCCGCCAAGCCGCCGAGCGTATCGATATCGCCATCGACCTCCGCTAGTCGCGCGTCGATGAGTTCCGCAGCATCTTCGAGCTCGGCGCGCGCGTCGACATCCCAGGCACCGCCTTCGATCGGCGTCATCAACACCTGCGGCGCATCGTCATGCTCGTCCTCGATATCGCCGACGATTTCCTCGATCAGGTCCTCGAACGTGACGAGGCCCTCCGTGCCCGAATATTCGTCGAGCACGATCGTCAGGTGGACATGCTTTTGCCGCATGTCGGCGAGCAGATCGAGCGCCCCGCGCGACATCGGCGCATAGAGCGGCTCGCGGATCAGGCCGGCGATCGACGCGGGATGCTCGGCGCCGGTCGCGAGGATGTTGAAGACGTCCTTGATGTGGACCATGCCGATGATCGTATCGAGGTTGTCGCGGTATACCGGCAGGCGGCTGTGGCCCGCTTCGGCAAACAGCTTCACGAGGTCGGCAAACGGCGTGTCCTCCTCGACCGCGATGATGTCCGCCCTCGGCACGCCGACGTCGCCGGCATCGCGCTCGCTGAAGTGCAGCAGGTTGCGGACCATCTGGCGCTCGAGCGGCGTCAGATCGCCCTTAGCATCGGGCGCGGGATCGCCCTCGTGCCGGTCGATCGCATCCTCGAGTTGGTCGCGGAGAGACTCGTCCTGGTTGCCGAAGATCAGGCCCTTGAGCCCGCGCCAGATACTGTCGCTACTATCGCCGTTACCGGCATTGGGGCCATCGGCCATCGTGGTCGTCAGTCCTCTTTGATGAGATAGGGGTCGTGAAGGCCCAGAGCGGCGAGCGCGTCGCGTTCGATCTGCTCCATACCCTCGGCCTCGTCGTCGTCGATATGGTCATAGCCTAGCAGATGCAGCGTGCCGTGCACCATCAGATGCATGGCATGATCTTCGACCGAAATACCGCGCTCAGTGGCCTCTGCCACACAGACGCCGTGTGCGAGGATGATGTCGCCTAGCAGAACCTCGCCGTCGTCCGAATTCTGGCTGATCGTGGCGAGCAGATCGGGCTGGACCATCGGGAAGGACAGGACGTTGGTCGGTTTGTCCTTCTGGCGGTACTGCTTGTTGAGCGTGTGGACCTCTTCGTCGGATGCTAGCCGGATCGAGATCTCGACGGTTGCGGCGCTGGTCAGCAGTTCGCCATGCGGAGTCCGCTCGATGGCCGCGGTCGCTGCGCGCAGGGCAAGAGCGTCCCAGTCCTGCTCAGGCCAGGGGGCATCGGAAGAGAGCGCGATTTCGAGCATGCAGGTCCTTCAGGCGAGATCGGTTTGGGCGAAATCATTACCCTTGTAGAGAAGTTCCGCACCATTGGTCTTTGCGCAGGCATAGGCGAAGCAATCGCCCATGTTGAGCTTTGCGGGGTGGTTCCCTTTGCCGTAGCGCGCCGCCGCGATGATCGCTTCCCGGCCTTCACGCTCGCCGATTGATACGAGACGCAGACCGGCTTCGTATGCAAAGCTCGAAATAGCGTCGGCCGCTTGCTGAAGGCTTGCCTTCCTTAACCTTGCGATGGCTTGCGCCGCTTCCCACGCGCCGACTGCGCAATAGCAGCGGTCGTCATGCGATTCGATGACATCGGCGAAATAGTCAGCTTCCGGCTCGCCGTAAACGATCGCGACTATGGCAGAGGCATCGACGAGGATGGTCAATCGTCGTCTTCATCGTTCAGCGAATCGTAAAACGCCTTGTCGGCCTCAAGCCCTGTCGGCTCGCCTAGTGGGTGAGCCGCGCGCCATGCACGCAAGCGCTCACGCAGGCTCGATACAGGGTCTTCCGGCGCCAACTCCGCCTTACGCTTGCGCAACAAGTCGCGGACAACTTCGGTCTTGGTTACACCCAGGCGCGCTGCAAGCTCGGTCGCGAGTTCGGCGGTTTCGCTATCCTTGATGTAAAGAGACGCCATCGTCATGCTCCTGGGATATCCCGGATACTACTCCAGGATATCCCCACCATCAAGCATCCGTGCCTTCGTAGGCGGCGACGACGCGGCCGACGATCGGGTGGCGGACGACGTCGCCGACGGTGAAGCGGCACATCGAGATGCTCTCCACGCCCTCCAGCCGGGTGACGGCGTCCGCCAGACCCGAGGCCGCCACGCCGCCGGGGATGTCGACCTGCTTGGGATCGCCGCAGATCACCATGCGGCTGTTCTGGCCGAAGCGGGTGAGGAACATCTTCATCTGTGCGGGGGTGGTGTTCTGCGCCTCGTCGAGGATCACGAACGCATCGGCGAGGGTGCGGCCGCGCATGAAGGCGATCGGGGCGACCTCGATCTCGCCGCTGGCGATGCGGCGTTCGACCTGTTCCGCGGGGAGGCAGTCGTAGAGCGCGTCGTAGAGCGGGCGGAGGTAGGGATCGACCTTCTCCTTCATGTCGCCGGGGAGGAAGCCGAGACGTTCGCCCGCCTCGACCGCAGGGCGTGACAGGATGAGGCGCTGGACGCTGCCGGTGATGAGCTGCTGCACCGCCTGCGCGACGGCCACGTAGGTCTTGCCCGTGCCTGCCGGCCCGAGTGCGAAGATCATGTCGTTGTTGGCGAGTTCGCGCATGTAGTGCGCCTGCGCCGGGGTGCGCGGAACGATCGTCTTCTTGCGCGTCCTGATCATGATCGGGGGGGCGCCGCCGCCGCCGGCATCGGCGCGGATGATGCCTTCGAGCACGGGCTCGTCGGCCATCGCGATCGACGCATCGACCAGGCCGGTATCGACGTCCTCGCCGCGCTGGATGCGGGCGTAGAGATCGTGGAGCACGTCGCGGGCCTTGGCGACCTGTTCGGCGGTCCCCTCCAGGCCGATCTTGTTCCCTCGTGCGGTGATGTAGACGCCGAGGCGATTCTCGAGCGCTACCAGGTTCTGGTCGTACTGGCCGAAGAGCCGGACGAGCAATTGGGGCTTGTCGAACAGCAGCTCGACACGGGCGCGGTCACCGGACTGGGCGGGAACGGGTTTACGGCTCATACGGTCCTTTCAGGGACAGGCTTTTGGAAAAGAAGGGCTTTTGCAAAAGAAGGTTAGGCCGGGTTAGGCCAACGCACGGTGCGATCGCGGTGTCGTCGGATTGGAGATGAGCACGCCAAGCGACGCGTTCAAGCCGCGCCGGAGCGCTGGCTGAGAGATGATTCGAGTCGCGTGGGCGAAGCTGCATCGGTGGCGAGTGTGACAGGGGATCGGGGTGTAGGACAGCGAAATCGCGGGGGGGTGCTTGATGGCCTGCCGGTGTTGTTTTGGGGCCTAGGCAGCGAGAGGCCCTCCCTGATCCTCCCCTGTAAGGGGAGGTGTCTGGCGCTTGCCAGACGGAGGGGTGATACCCTCTCGATGGCGCGGACACCCCTTCGTCA
>JAJNQF010000255.1 GCA_021154945.1 Sphingomonas sp. | reverse complement strand
TCGCGATGGTCGGCAAGGCCGAGCGCGGCGCCGACGCGACCAAGGCGATCGCCGAACGCAAGTCGGCCTATCTGATGGCGGTCGGCGGCGCTGCCTATCTCGTCGCGCGCGCGATTAAGGGGAGCAAGGTCGTCGGCTTCGAGGATCTCGGGATGGAGGCGATCTACGAATTCGAAGTCGCCGATTTCCCGGTGACCGTCGCGGTCGATTCCGCGGGCGAGAACGTCCATCAGCTTGCGCCTCTGGTCTGGCGCGAGAAGATCGCACGCGAAGGGTTGCTGACACCGGCATGACGACGCGGGTTCGCAGAAGGGGGCAGGGGCCCGTCCGGTGGATCGCCTCCATCCTCCTTCTGCTTGCTGTCGCAATTATCTACGCGCCACAGCTACTCGCGTTTCCGTACAAGCAGCGGATAGGCACCGTCACCGTCTATGCCGAGCGCCCGATCGGTCCGCGGATCGGCAGCGAACTGGCGCGTGCCGAGGGTTTGTTGCGCGCCAGTCCAGTCTACACCGGTCCGCTAGAACGCGGATGCTGAAAGTCTTCGCACGACCGATCCGGGCGCATCGTCCCTGGTATATTACGACGTCCGTCGACGGGTCGAGGCGGCGTTGCAGGCTAATGGCGGATCGGCCGACGCGTTGTTCGCCGGTCGCTGAACGAACCTTTTCGGAACGCACCTTGGCCAGTCCCGTTGGTGACATAACCCTATCGGAGCACCCTATCATGCCCAAGACCGCAATCGCCCTCGTGGCCGCCTTGGCCCTCGCGACCTCCGCATCGGCGCAGTCCAGCGCACCGCAATCGGCGTCGTCGCAAAATGGTCTTGGCGGACTTGGTGGGCTCGGCGATCTGGGCGGACTCGGCGGCTTGCTCGGTGGTGCGTTGCCGAGCGTCGGATCGATCGGCGCCGGCAATGCTGCCGGACTGCTAGGCTATTGCCTGAAGAACAATCTGCTCGGGCAGGGCGGAGCGCTCGGCGCGCTCACCGGCGGACGGAATGCCGCGGCACGAGCGGGCAGCTCGACGAATGCGCCGGCCACCGGCGCGCAGTCGATCCTCCAGCGCCTGACTGGGCGGCAGGGCGTAAGAACGTCGCCGGGCTACGCGGCGGGACAAGAAGGCGAGGTGCAGGCGCCGAACGGGCAGGCGTTCTCGCTCGACGATCTGGGCGGGCAGGTGAAGACGCGGATGTGCAGCATCGTGCTCAACCGGGCGAAGGCGTTCCTTTAAAAGGGGCGACCGCGGGCTAAGGGCGGCCGGGGCGCAACGTGCGCGGCAGTTAAAGCTGGAAGCATAAGCCAGTCCCTCCGTCGTGCCCGTTCCGTCGTACCATATCTCACGTCATCCTGACGAAAGTCAGGACCCAGAGTAATGGGTTACTGTCCTATGGGACCCTGGGTTCTGACTTTCGTCAGGATGACGATGTGGGCGTGGGACGTTTTCGCGTCCTCCGCTGCTTCAGGGTTAGCCCGATGCGCGCTCTAATTTCGGGTTCTCACCGTTAAGGCAGAACACAAGTGATGACGGGTGCGCCGCAGGCGTTGGTCACCCGCTCAGCCTGCGCCTGCCAATATCGTCAGCTAGGAAAAGGCGGGGTGGCTTCGACGACGGCGAACGTCGTTGGTTCCCGCAACATTGTCGTAAATGGCAGTTGGGTCGATCATCGCAACCAAGCACACCCGCACAAATGAAAAGAGGCTGCCGGATCGTCTCCCGACGACCCGACAACCTCCTGACATGGTCAGCGGCCGGAGAGCTCCAGCCCGGAGGACCATGCGTACCGCTTATCCTATGGACCACGTGTTGACTGGGAGAGGATACTCCCCACGCGGACCGGCGGCGTTAGCGGTGCGTCCCCCGAACGAACCGAACCGAACTCACTGCTGAACCATGAGACATCGGATCACCTCCTTTCGCTTGTTGAAACAACGCGGCCAAGCCCGACCGCAGCCGCAATGTGTGCCGACCGCGCATGCGATACAAGTCTTGTTTTGTGGAAGTTTTCGGCCGATCTTATCCGACTGTCGCTTGGCCGATATCAGCTACGACAATCCTCGGTCACGCGCTCGATCTCGGCCCAGGATGGCACCACGAGCGGTGGCATTCCGGCCTGCTGGACGACGAACCGCCCGCGACTGAACCCCATCGCCTCCAGCAAGGAATCGTTCGGCATCAGTGCGGCCGCGACATAAGGCGGTGTGCCACCGGTCGGCTGGACGGACACGGCGCGCGTCACGCTCGACGTGCGGATCGTCATCGGGGTCGCCGTTGTGCCCGCACGCGACAGATAGACCTGGCGCGCCGCGGTATCGCAGCGCAGCGTCAGCGACGCGTCGGCATTCGCCGGACCGAACAGCGCGATCGAGCCGCGGGCGTCGCGGCGATAGACCCAGGTGCCCGGCGAATACGGCCAATCGCGCCAGTCCGCGGCGATCGGTACCGGGCGCGGCGCCGGCGCGGGGGGCGGCGCGACGGTGCGCGGCGGCGGCGGCGCTTCCGCCCGCGGCGGTGGGACGCAGCCGGCAATCGACGCGAGCGTCGCCAGACCGGCAAGGCGCGCCAGGACAGGGGGGCTGGCAAGCGATCGCAAGCCGACGAGGTGAGGGGACGGAGTGCGCATCGCATCGCTATGCGGCACGCCCGGCGGTCGCTCAAGTACGACGAAGCGCTCTAGGCGGGAACCGCCGCACGGTGGTACCGGTTCAGCGACGGAAGAAATCAGGAGAACGCTCATGTCCGATACCGCCGCCCAGACCCCGACCCAGTTGCTCGTCCAGTCGAACATCTCGGGCACGATGAAAGTCGAGAGCCGCGACGGCGACGCTGTCGGCTCGGTCCACGCGTTCATGGTCCACAAGGGCACCGGCCGCGTCACGCACGCCGTGCTCAGCCTCGGCGGCTTCCTCGGCATGGGCAAGAGCTTCTACCCGCTGCCGTTCGCGCTGCTCCAATTCGACGCGGTCCGCGACCTCTACGTCGTAACGATCGACAAGCGCGTCCTCGAAGGCGGTCCGAGCTGGTCCAACAACGCACCTGTCTTCGACCAGGCTTATGCCGACCGCGTGGCGAGCTATTACGGGTCGAGCAGCGAGGACCTCGTCGTCGGCTAAATTTCGATCGCCGCGCGGTCACGTGCCGCGCGGCGTTGAGCTTTTCGCTCGGCCTTCCAGAAAAATCCGTTTAAACGTCCGTAAGTGTCTACGCCATTCAAGGATGCGGTTAGCTGACCCTTGTAGATGTGCGCCCGGTTGCCTCAAGCTGCAAATTTGGCTGCGTATATCGCGGGTCGATACCGGGGCTCGGGGATATCAAAACCGTGTTCCCGCGCAGTTTCCAGCCATCCCGTCACCGCATCGCGAATATTCAAGATGGCTTCGTCGGGCGTGTCGCCATGCGCCGAGCAAGGGCGAAGATCGGGCACGTCTGCTATCCAGCAGGCGTCGTCCGCCGACCAGAATACATTGATGTGATAACGCGGGTCGCTCATTCGTCGATACTCAAATCATATTCTTCGACCATATCAAGAAATTGGTCGATTTGGTAGCGCTTGGCGTCCTTGCCAGATGGCTGGATAGGAAAGGGTCTCGGGACCGATTTGTGAACGTACTGCCGATGACTGCCTATGGTCCGGGCATGTCGAAATCCGAACGCTGCCAGTAGCCGCTCGAAATCGCGGAAGGGCAATGTGCCGCTTCGGTTGTCCAGCAACCACGCGTATAGTTTCGATATCCGGGTCATTCGACGAGCTTCCGTTTAGGCATAGCGTAAAGACTATCGTCCGCCGCCCGTGGAAACTCGTCAAACGGATAAATGCGAATTACATCACCGCGACCGCGAGCCTCCCATTCGCATCTTTTGGCTCTTCCCGTAACGCGTCTTCCGCGTGCCCGGCTTGCCTTCGTTCGAACGCCCCATGACTGGCGCCTTCTGCTGGTCGACCGGTAGGCCCAGTTCCTCGTTCTCCAGCTGGCGGATCTCGTCGCGCAGACGCCCGGCGGTCTCGAACTCCAGATCGCTCGCGGCCTTGCGCATCTGCTTTTCGAGATCCTCGATGTACGCGCGCAGGTTGTGGCCGACCATGTGCGGACGGTCCTCGTCGATCGGGATCGTCACCTGATCCTGGCTCGCCACGTGCGCGATGATGTCACCGATGTTGCGGCGGATCGTCGTCGGGGTGATGCCGTGTTCGGTGTTGTACGCGACCTGCTTCTCGCGGCGGCGCGCGGTTTCGTTCATCGCCCGCTCCATCGATCCGGTGACGCGGTCGGCGTAGAGGATCACGCGACCGTCGACGTTGCGTGCCGCACGGCCGATCGTCTGGATCAGCGACGTTTCGGAGCGCAGGAAGCCCTCCTTGTCCGCATCGAGGATCGCGACCAGCCCGCATTCGGGTATATCGAGCCCCTCGCGCAACAGGTTGATGCCGATCAGCACGTCGTACACGCCCAGCCGCAAGTCGCGGATCAGTTCGATACGCTCCAGCGTCTCGACGTCACTGTGCATGTAGCGGACCTTGATTCCCGCCTCATGCATATATTCGGTCAGGTCCTCCGCCATCCGTTTGGTGAGCGTGGTGACGAGCGTGCGGTAGCCGAGCGCCGTGGTCTTGCCGACCTCGACGATCAGGTCCTGGACCTGTTCCTCGACCGGCTTGATCTCGACGGGCGGATCGATCAGCCCGGTCGGGCGGATGACCTGTTCGGCGAACACGCCGCCGGTCTGCTCCATCTCCCAGCTGCCCGGCGTCGCCGAGACATAGGTGGTCGGCGGCCGCATCGCGTCCCATTCGTTGAAGCGCAGCGGGCGGTTGTCGATCGCGCTCGGCAGGCGGAAGCCATATTCGGCCAGCGTCAGTTTGCGACGGTGATCGCCGCGCGACATGCCGTTGATCTGGCCGATCGTGACGTGACTCTCGTCGACGAACAGCAATGCGTTGTCGGGCAGATATTCGAACAGCGTGGGAGGCGGCTCGCCCGGCATGCGGCCGGTGAGGAAGCGAGAGTAATTCTCGATCCCCGCGCAGGAGCCGGTCGCCGCGATCATCTCGAGATCGAAGTTGGTGCGCTGCTCGAGACGCTGGGCTTCCAGCAACTTGCCCTCCAGCACCAGCTCCTTCAGCCGCTCGGCCAGCTCGTGCTTGATCGCCTCGCCCGCCTGTTTCAGCGTGGGGCCGGGGGTCACGTAATGCGAGTTCGCATAGACGCGCACCGAGTTCAGCGACGCGACCTTCTTGCCGGTCAGCGGGTCGAATTCGGTAATCTCCTCGATATCGTCGCCGAAGAACGAGATGCGCCACGCGCTGTCCTCGTAATGCGACGGGAAGATCTCGAGCGTGTCGCCCTTCACGCGGAAATTGCCGCGCTGGAACGCCGCGTCGTTGCGCTTGTACTGGAGTTCGACGAGCTTCCGCACGATCTCGCGCTGGTCGACCGTCGTACCCTTTTTGAGGTCGAAGATCATTGCGGAGTAGGTCTCGACCGAGCCGATGCCGTACAGGCACGACACCGACGCGACGATGATCACGTCGTCGCGTTCGAGCAGCGCGCGGGTAGCGGAATGGCGCATCCGGTCGATCGACTCGTTGGTCGACGATTCCTTCTCGATGTACGTGTCGGAGCGCGCGACATACGCCTCGGGCTGGTAATAATCGTAATAGCTGACGAAATATTCGACCGCGTTTTCGGGGAAGAACGACTTCATCTCGCCGTACAGCTGCGCGGCCAAGATCTTGTTGGGCGCGAGGATCAGCGCAGGGCGTTGGACGCGGTTGATGACGCTGGCCATCGTGAAGGTCTTGCCCGAGCCGGTGACGCCGAGCAGCACCTGGTCCTTCTCCCCGTCGGCGATCGCTGAGACCAGTTCGGCGATCGCGGTAGGCTGGTCGCCGGCGGGTTCGTATTCGCTGACGAGCTTGAACCGCTTGCCGCCCTCGACCTTGTCGGGGCGCGCGGTCGGGCGGTGGGGCACGAAGGTGTCGCCGGTTTCGGGCTCGGCGAGGCTGGTGCGGATCTGAATGGCCATTGAGGGAGAATATGGGGAACAGACGGCGAGTCGGCAACGGCTAGCGTTCTTCCGCGGAGGAGGCGGCGCAAGGCGGTTCGACCTTCAAAGAATCCTCCCCCGCCAGGGGGAGGTGGCTGGCACTTGCCAGACGGAGGGGGAGGCAGGCGCAACGGCTGTCGCGTGTCCTCCCCCTCCGACGCCTTCGGCGCCACCTCCCCCTGGCGGGGGAGGATTTCTTAAGGCCGACTGTCGTGGGCTTGGCGCTGTTTGTGTCAGGCCAAGTTTAGCTGTTGTTGACCCACCGCACGCACGCCAATACTGCGACCGTTTCGCAAGCATTGACCCGCCAGCGCGATTCTGCGCGGCCGAAGGAATAGACGCATGACCGCCCCGACCGTCGAAGCAAGCCGCGCCCCCGTGCTGATCCCCGAGACGCCCGCGTTCCTCAACGCCAAGGTACTGTGGGTGCGTCACTGGAACGAACACCTGTTCAGCTTCGCGATCGAGCGGCCCTCGACCTTCCGCTTCCGCTCGGGCGAGTTCGTGATGATCGGCCTCCCCCAGGAGGGCGGCAAGCCGATCATGCGCGCCTATTCGATCGCGTCCCCGCATTATTCGGAGGAGCTGGAGTTCCTGTCGATCAAGGTCGAGGACGGCCCGCTGACCTCGAAGCTCCAGCTGATCCAGCCCGGCGACGAAGTGTATCTCGGCAAGAAGCCGACCGGCACGCTGGTGCTCGACGCGCTGCTGCCGGGGAAGCGGTTGTTCATGTTCTCGACCGGCACCGGCCTCGCGCCGTTCCTCAGCCTGATGCGCGATCCCGACGTCTACGCGGCGTATGAGCAGGTGATCGTCGTGCACAGCGTGCGGCGCGTGAGCGACCTCGCCTATCACGACGAGATGGTCGCGTTGCTGGCGGACGACCCGCTGATCGCGGAAGAAGCGCAGACGCAGTTTCACTATATCCCGACGGTGACGCGCGAGCCGTTCCGCACCACGCGCCGGATCGGTGCGCTGATCGAGGATGCGTCGCTGTTCGGCCATCCGGTGCGCGGCGAGCAGAAGCTCAACCCCGAGACCGATCGTGCGATGCTTTGCGGCTCGACCGAGATGATCAAGGAATTCGCAGTGATGCTCGAGGCGAACGGCTTCGAGGAGGGGGCGAATTCGAAGCCGGGTACGTTCGTGATCGAGCGCGCGTTCGTCGGCTGACGGCCCTAAGGTTTGTGTTCCCCCGCGAACGCGGGGGCCCAGGGATTACGGTAGCGTCGAATGCCGGGAGAGTTCGGGCCTGGACCCCCGCGAAGGCGGGGGAGCAGCTAGTTGCCTCTCCCGCTCAACCCACAGATACTCGCCTCAAACAAAGAGGAGAGACCCATGATCGGTTACGCGACGCTCGGCACCAACGACATCGACTCGGCGCTGGCGTTCTACGACGCGCTGCTGGCGACAGCTGGCGGCAAGCGGCTCATGCAGATGCCCGACGATCGGAAGCTGACCTTCTACGGCGCCGGCGCAGGGAAGCCGATGCTGGCGATCGGCAAGCCGTATGACGGACAGGACGCGACCGCCGGCAACGGAACGATGGTCGCCCTGTCGGCCGACTCGCGCGAGCAGGTCGATCAGGTCTACGCCAAGGCGATCGAACTCGGCGGCGCAGACGAGGGCGCACCGGGCTCGCGCGGTCCCGAGCAGATGGGCTTTTACGGCGCCTATTTCCGCGATCCAGACGGCAACAAGCTCTGCGTATTCAAGATGGGGTGAGGGCGGGCACGATTGAGGGAGATACCACCCCGGCGGAGGCTGGGGCCCAGTTGGAAAGGTGGCGGTAACGAGGGGCTGTCCACCATTAGCAGCCTTCCCCAATTGGGCCCCGGCCTTCGCCGGGGTGGTGTGTTTGCCATTGCAGCGAAGGCGCCAGCTTCTCTGAGGTCTACCGCAACGCACGAACCTGCGGCGTATCGAGACACTTGAGCAACGTCGCTCTCGCCATAGGCGCAGTCGCCGCCGGCTTTACATACCCCGCAACCTCGACCGGCCGCCCGATCGCCACCGGCGCAAACCCGCTCTGCCCCGTACACCGCATCGCCGCCGCCAGCAGTTTCGGCGGCGTGTCATACCCCTCGAACGACAACCGGAACGTCCCCCAGTGGATCGGAATCGCGTGCGCCGCGCCCAGCCGCCGATACACTTCGACCGCATCGACCGGCCCGATATGGCTGCCCGACTCCATCTGCCCATCGACGAACCGGAACGCACCGATCGGGATCAGCGCCAGCCGGATCGGCCCCAGCGCCGCCGCCTCGACCGGCCACTGACCGTCGCCCATCCCGGTATCGCCTGCAAAGAACACATTCCCACCCGGCAGCGTCACGACGAAGCTCGACCACAAGGCGCGGTTGCGATCGGTAAACCAACGGCTGCCCCAATGATGGTTGCGCGTCACCGTTACGGCGACACCCGGCTTGATCGCCACCCGCTGCCCCCAGTCGAGCGCGGTCGCCGCCGCCCCGGTCTGGCCGATCACGCTGTCATTGCCCAGACTGGTGACGATCCGCGGCCGATCGCGCTGCCAGAGGCGTTGCAGCGTCACCTTGTCGAGATGGTCGTAATGATTGTGGCTGACCAGCACGAGATCGATTTTTGGCAGCGCATCGAACGCGATCCCCGGCTCGGCGACGCGACGCGGCCCTGCGCCGAGCGGCCCTGCCGTCTCCGCCCAGACCGGATCGGTGAGGATGTTGAGCCCCTGCGTCTGGACCAGCACACTCGCATGGCCGATCCACGTCACGATCATCCGGTCGCCCTCGACGCGTGCGGGCGGGGGAATGCGGTTGACCGCGACCGTCTTCGGCCACGTGGGTCGGCCATCGCTGGCGGTGAAATAGCGCCAGAAAAAGCCCGCGCGCCCACCACCGGCGGGCTGGATCTGCTGCGTATCGGCGTCGTTGTCGGGATTGGCGAAGCGCTCGCCGTCGAAATGGGCACTAGTCGGCCCGCGGTAATAGATGCGGTCGAGGAAGCGCGGGACGATCGCCACCGCCAGCGCCAGAACCACGATCGCCAGCAGCACGATGCCTCCGACGACCTTCAACACCTGACGCACGCCGTTCCCCTATCCGTTGCTGGTCCAACGCATCGTGCCGAGCATCGTTCAGACCGCTTGGCGCGGATGCACAACCCCGATAGCCTTCCGTCAAAGGGGAATCGGAAAATGCGCAAGTTTATCATCGGGCTGTTGCTCGCGACCGCGCTTCCTGCGTTGGCGGAGGCGAAGACCGTCGCGGTCGAGGAGCAGTCGATCGACCAGCTCCAGGCGATGATGGCGTCAGGCAAGGCGAGCAGCGTCGATCTCGTCCGCGCCTATCTCGCGCGAATCGCGGCGATGGACCGAACCGGGCCGACCTTGCGCAGCGTGATCGCGCTCAACCCAGATGCACTCGCGCAGGCGAAGGCGCTCGATGCCGAACGCAAGGCCGGGCGCATACGCGGTCCGCTCCACGGCGTGCCGGTGCTGATCAAGGACAATGTCGAGACCGCCGACCCCATGCCGACCACCGCGGGCAGTCTCGCGCTGAAAAACAATCTGACCCGCCGCGACGCGCCCGTGGTCGCGCAGCTCCGCGCGGCGGGGGCGGTGATCCTGGGGAAGACCAATCTCAGCGAGTGGGCGAACATCCGCTCGACCCGGTCGATGAGCGGCTGGAGCGCGGTCGGCGGCTTGGTCCGCAACCCCTACGCGCTCGACCGGACCGCGTGCGGATCGTCGAGCGGAGCCGGAGCGGCGATCGCGGCGAGCTTCGCAGCGGCGGCGATCGGGACGGAGACCGATGGCTCGGTGGTG
>JAJNQF010000251.1 GCA_021154945.1 Sphingomonas sp. | reverse complement strand
TGAAGGTGAACGGCAGGCTGCCGATCTCGGTCTTGAAGTTGACGCTGAAGTACAGCGACCACGTCCGCTCCCTGACGCGCAATATGCTGCCCGGATCGACCGCTTCGTCGAAGGTCCCGGTGAAGCCGGTCACGTTCGCATAGTTGAAGCCCGGCACGTTCTGCGCCTGCGGGTTGCCCAGGCTGGTCAGATAGTTCTGGTAGGCGACCGGGCTGAACACGAACACCGATGGCGGCAGGCTGCCGTCGAACCCCGGGATGAAGTTGTTGAGGCTGACCGATCCCTGGTACAGGCTGCCCGGCAGGGGCGCGACGCCCGAGGTGCCGGCGGAGGGCGCACCATAACCGGCATAGGCCTGCCAGAAATTGTTCGTGAACGTGCTGGTGTTCCGGAAGTTGAACGTATCCTGATAGAATTGGCCGCCGGCCTTGATCGTCAGGTCGTCCTGCTTCCAGGTGGCATTGCCGCGGAACTGCATCAGTTCGTCGGTGTTGCGCTGCGTCTGGTTGACCGCGACATGCGTGCCGATCAGCGACGTGTCCGCCCAGGCGGCGGTGTTGCCGGCCGGACCGAAGTTGCTAATCGTCGGGAACGCGCCGCTGCTGTTGCCGTCGACCGTGAACTGCAACGTGTTGCCCAGCGCACTGCCATAGCCGATGTCGCCGTTCTGGCTGCCGATGACGTTGCCGGGGTTCCGCCAGCTCTTCGCATAGGACCCGTCGGCCTCGAGCGTCAGATTGTCGGTCACGTCGTATTTAACGTTGAGGCCGGTCTGATTGGTCTGCAGGATCTCGGTGTTGCGCGCCGCCGTGAAGTCGGTCGGCGTACCGGCCTGCGTGAAGTCGACCGCGGTCCCGTTTCCGTCGAGGGTCACGTTGCGCAGATCGCCCTGGTTGAACCAGACGCCGAACGCGTAGTTGTTCTGGACGATTTCCTGGCGCGAGAAGTTATTGTCCAGCGTGATCATCAGGTCGTCGGTCGGATGATATTGGAACGCGACGCGGGCGTCGACGCGCTCGTCCTTCACGCGCTGCTGCTCCGCGCCATATTGCTGCGGGAACCAGCCCGGGATGTTCTGGCGGTTGTTGGGGTTCGCGTACGCCGCCGATGCCGTATCGCTGGTCGGCGAGCACGCCCCGGCACCGGCGTTCCCAGCCAGCTGGCACGGCGCGAAGTTACCGCCCGGCCAACCGGACACGTACACGCGGTTGGTATCGGTATCACGCCGCGTGTAGATGACGTCGGCCAGCACGCCGAACGTCTCGTCCGCGTTGGTATCGCTGATCAGCAGGCCCGCGGTCGGCACGATCCTGCCGGCCCGCTCCTGGATCGAACCCGAGCCGGTCGCGGCAAGGCGGAAGCCGGGATGATCGAACGGCTTCGGGAACTGGATGTCGACCGTCGCACCGATCGAGCTCGACGACAGCGATACGTCCGGGGTCTTGAGCACGCTGAGCTGGCCGATGAAGTCGACGCCGACGGTGCTGAAATCGATCTGGCGACCACCGGTGGCGGTCGAGATGCGACGGCCGTCATACAGAGTGGTGTTGAAATCGCCGCCGAAGCCGCGGACGGTGATGCCCGTAGGCTCGCCACGCGAACCCGAGCGCTGGATCGACACGCCGGGAAGGCGCTGCAAGGCCGCTGCGACGTTCGAATCGGGGAATTTGCCGATATCCTCGGCAGATATGACGTCCACGACGCCCGAGGACGTGCGCTTCAGGTCGAGGTTGCGCTGCAACGAGCCGCGCAGGCCGGTGATGATGATCTCGTCGCCTTCGCCGGCTGCGTTGCCCTGCGATGCGTCGGGCGCGGTCGCCGGATCCTGCGGCTGCCCGGCCTGCGCCGCGGTAGTCGTGTTCGCGGTGGAAGGGACGGCGGGCTGCGGGGCGGCCGGCTGAACGGTCGTGCTGTTCTGCGGCGTACCTTGGTCCTGTGCCAAAGCAGGGATCGACCACATCAACGCCATGACGCTGGTGGCACAAGCAAGTGTGTTCTTTGGCCGCGACAAGCTGTGAAGGCCCAAATCACGAAAATTCGTGGTCATATCCAGTCATCCCCTCATGCAACGTCGCTCCGCTCTTCTTCTGAGAAGCATGCGCGACCAAATCTTGTGATGGGCGAATCAGGTGCTCTACGAACCGTCTCGGCCATCACCGTTAGCGCTCCCACCATACGCACCCTATTTGGAGTTGCAAGCATTTGTATGAGTGATCGCACCGCGCCTTTGCAACCGCGCCGCGCTGTGCGATCTGAGGGGCAAAGACGATAGCGAGATAGGGAGAAGGCGATGCCGGCCTGGGAAATGCTGAACCACGCACAGCATGCGTCGCTTCGCGTATCGCGGGCCTGTGATGGCCAGCGGCATTTTGCGCAGATCGTCGCGGACGAGTTTTTGCAGGCCGCGCCCTATTATCCTATCCTCTTCACCAAGCATCCGGAGACGGGCGCGTTCTACGCCGGGGTCGTGATGGGGCTGGAGCCGGGACAAAATCTGCTGACGAAGGAGGGCGTTCTGGCGGATTATCGTCCTGCCGATCTGGAGCGCCAGGGCTTCTATATCACCGACGGACAGTTGGTCGTGGATCGCGACCATCCGGTGTTCGTCGCGCCCGATGGCCAGCCGGTATTCGAGCTGGATGGAGAGGCAGCGCTACCATTGAAACGGGTTCAGCACGCGTTGCATGTGCTGGAGAGAGGCCTCCCCGAAACCGATGCGTTTATCGGACGCCTGCTGGAGCACCGCCTGCTGGAACCGATCGACATCTCGATGTCGTTCGACGACGGCGAGAGCCTGACGCTCGAAGGGCTGTACACGATCAGCCTCGACGCGTTGCACGCGCTGCCCGACGCGGCCGCGCTCGACCTCTTCCACAGTGGCGATCTGCAGCTTGCCTATGCCCAGACCGGGTCGGTGCGCCATCTGCGGACGCTGGGACGCCGCCGGAACGACCGGCTGGGAGAAATCGGCCGATGATCCACGAGCCGCCCGCTGGCGCGTTGCGCGATCCGGACCATTTCCGGACGATCGTCATGGAACGGGGAGAACCCGCGATCATGCGCGGTGCGGCGCGCGATTGGGCGATGCTGGCCGATCGTACGGCACCGGGCGAAAACCTGGCCGGGGTCATCGACCAATTCCGGCGCTTCGACGCGGGGCGGCTGGCGGAGGTGTTCGTCGGCAAACCGGAGATCGCGGCGCGGTACAATTACGATGCGTCGATGGCTGGCTTCAATTTCGATCGGAGCATGATCCGGTTCGACGACGCGCTCACGCAGATCCTCGCGAGCGCGTCCGAGCCTGATCGACCCAGCATGTATATGGGGTCGCTGGCGGCGGAGACGTATTTCCCCGGCATCGAGGAGACGACCCGGCTGCCGTTCGTGCCGGTCGCCGTCCGTCCGCGGTTCTGGATCGGTCACCCGTCCACCGTCGCCTGCCATTACGATACGATGGACAATGTCGCCTGCGTGGCGGTGGGTCGGCGTCGCTTCACGCTGTTTCCGCCCGATGCGATCGAGGACCTGTACGTCGGGCCGATCGACCACACGCTGGCCGGGCAACCGATAAGCCTCGCGGTCGGCAGCGAACCGGGCGATCCGCGGTACCCGAAGTTCGCGCAGGCGAGGGACCGGGCATTGGTCGTCGAACTCGATCCCGGCGACGCCCTCTATATCCCGAAGCTGTGGTGGCATCAGGTCGAGGCGCTCAGCGAGGTCAACGTGCTCGTCAATTTCTGGTGGGATGGTTTCGCGACAGGGCCCGACCAGCCATACACCGCGATGCTGATGTCCATGCTCGCGATCGCCGAGCGGCCGCCTGCCGAGCGCGAAGCATGGCGCGCATGGTTCGATCATTACGTGTTTCGCCCGGACGGCCACCCGCTGTCGTTCCTGCCCGTCGAGCAGCACGGCGTGCTCGGGGCACAATCGAAGGACAATTACGCGCGCATCCGCACGCTCGTCATGCGCCTATTGCGCGGCGGCTGACGGCGAACCGCGCCGCATCACGCGGCGGTTCGCCGGAAACAGCATGCCTCGTGGTCGTCGACCAGTCCGCATGCCTGCATCCACGCATAGACGATGACCGGCCCGACGAACTTGAACCCGCGCTGCTTGAGCGCCGCGGACAGCGCCGCCGATGCCGGCGACCGGGTCAGCGCCTTCTCGCCATCGCCGACGACCGGGGAGCCGTCGACGAAGCGTCAGACGAAATCGGCGAAATCTTCGCCGGCGTCGCGCATCGCCAGATAGGCGCGGGCGTTGCCGATCGTCGCTTCGATCTTGGCGCGCGAGCGGACGATGCCGGCATTGGCAAGCATCGCCGTGACGTCGTCCTCGCCGAACCCAGCAACGGTCTCGGGGTCGAAGCCCGCGAATGCCGCACGAAACGCATCGCGCTTTCGCAGGATCGTGATCCAGGCCAGCCCGGCCTGAAACCCGTCGAGCATCAACTTTTCCCACAGCGCGCGCGGATCGCGCTCGGGCACGCCCCATTCGGCATCGTGATAGGCGGCAAGCAACGGATCGCTCTGCGCCCAGCGACAGCGCGTGACGTCCGAAATCGTCATGTCGGGCACCGCGAGGTTTGATCGGGAAGTGTCATGTTGCCCGGTACGATGCGCGGTTTGCGCGCCTCTGTCGATCCTGCGCGGCAATGTCGCGCACCGAGAAAGGATCGGAACTTGCCAGCGTCTGGTGCGATAGCGAAGGTGATGAAGGGCACCGAAGACGGTGCGAATTGCCGAGAGAGGATCGCTGGACGCCATGCCGACCGACCTATCGTCCACCAAGCGCGCGGGCACCCCCCGTTCGGATACCATGATCGACCACGGATGGTCCTCATGAGTGCTGCCCCGACCGCACGGGCGGTGGCGATCGGTGAGCGGGTCGAGCGGTTCGTGCGCGAGGTCGTCATACCCTTCGAGCGCGATCCGCGGCGCGGTCCCCATGGTCCGTCGGACGATCTCGTCCACGAGATGCGGGGGCTGGCACGCGAGGCCGGCGTGCTGACGCCGCACATTCTCGGCGATGGCGAGCACCTGACCCAGGCGGAGACCGCGTATGTGCTGATCCGCTCGGGCCTGTCGCCGCTCGGTCCGCTGGCCTGCAACACGATGGCCCCCGATGAAGGCAATATGTACCTGATCGGCAAGGCCGGTACGACGGCGCAGAAGGCACGTTTCCTGACGCCGATGATCGCCGGCCATGCGCGGTCGGCGTTCTTCATGACCGAGCCGGCGGCAGAAGGGGGCGCGGGCTCCGATCCGTCGATGATGCAGACGACCGCGCGGCTCGACGGCAACCACTGGGTGATCGACGGGCGCAAGGCGTTCATCACCGGGGCCGACGGCGCGAAGGTCGGCATCGTCATGGCGCGTACCGACGCGGGTGACGGAAAGCTCGCGGCGACGATGTTCCTGGTCGATCTGCCCGATCCGGCGATCCGCATCGAACGCGTGCTCGATACGATCGACAGTTCGATGCCGGGCGGTCACGCGGTAATCGCGATCGACGGTCTGCGTGTTTCGTCAGACGCGATCCTCGGCGCGCCGCACGAGGGGTTTCGCTACGCTCAGGTGCGGCTGTCCCCGGCACGATTGTCACACTGCATGCGCTGGCTCGGCGCCTGCGTCCGCGCCAACGATATCGCTGTCGATTATGCCTGTCGCCGTCACGCGTTCGGCAAGCCGCTGATCGATCACGAGGGTGTCGGCTTCATGCTGGCCGAAAATATGATCGACCTCCGCCAGGCCGAATTGATGATCGACTGGTGCGCCGGGGTGCTCGATACCGGATCGCTCGGTACCGCGGAGAGTTCGATGGCGAAGGTCGCGGTGTCGGAGGCGCTGATGCGGATCGCCGACCGCTGCGTTCAGGTGATGGGCGGCACGGGCGTGACTGGCGATACGATCGTCGAGCAGGTATTCCGTGAGGTCCGCGCCTTCCGCATCTACGACGGCCCGACCGAAGTCCATAAATGGAGCCTCGCCAAGAAGATCAAGCGCGACTGGAAGGCGCAGGCCAGCGAGGCTCAGGGTTGAGCGAGGCGCTTTTCAGGACGAGCGCGGGCCAAGTGTCATGGTGAAGCGCAGCCCCCTGCCGCCGGGACCGGTCGCGACGTCGAGAACGCCGTGGTGCGCGCGGGCGACGCGGTCGACGATCGACAGGCCGATCCCCGAGCCTTCGGAGCGGGAGCCGTCGGCGCGCCAGAAGCGGTCCTTCAGCCGTGCGAGTTGGTCGGGCGCGACGCCGTCGCCATCGTCGGTGACGGCGAGGCAGGGGCCCGGCCCGATCTGGACGACGATCGCGGTGCCGGGCGGGGTGTGGCGCACGGCGTTGTCGACGAGGTTCTCCAGCGCGAGGACGATGGCGCCCGGATAGCCGGTGCCGCCGATGTCCGACGACTGGTCTTCGAGAGCGATCGTTCGTCCGCCTGCAATGATCCCCGGCGCGCGACCGGCGATCACCGATTCGGCCAGTGCGAGGAGTTCGAGCGGTTCGCCGTCCTCCTCGACCGGCCGTTCGAGATCGGCGAGTGCGAGCAGTTGCGTCACTACGCGGGCGGCGCGGTCGACCGCTGCGAGCAGCGCCGTCTTCACCGCCGCGTCGTCGACCGCATCCGCGCGCAGGCGGATCACGGCGAGCGGCGTGCGCAGTTCGTGGGCGATGTCCGCGGCGAACGCGGCCTGCGTGCGGAAGCCGTCCTCTAGCCGGTCGAGCGCTTCGTTGGTGGCGGCGGCGAGCGGCTCGACCTCGGACGGCAGCGTGCCGCGCGGCAACCGCGTGTCGAGCGTGCGTGGACCGATCGCGGCCGCGGTCGCCGACACCGCCTGCATCCGCCGGGTGAGGCGTCGGGTCAGCAGCGCGCCGATCAGCGGCACCAGCGCGGCGATCGGCAGGACGAGCAGAGCGAACCGTTTCAGGAATGCGCTGACGATGTCGTCGGTGACCACTTCGGGCGCGGCGCTGTCCTGCGATGCGACGATCCAGCGCCCGTCTCGCGTCGGCAGGCTGTACGCCTCGACGGCCCCGCGGCGGAAGAAATGCGCGCCGCGATCCAGCGGTGCAGCGGCGATGACGTGCGGGCGGGCGGGGCCTTTTGCCAACAGAACCGCACGGTTCCGGTCGATGACGGCGATCGCCATGCCATCGGTCAGCGCGTCGCTGCGAAGTGCGGCATACGAGGGCAGGGCGCTTGCGACGGTCGCCGCCTGCTGGCGGAGCAGCCGCCGCTGGTAATGATCGGCGGTGCTATGCAGCAGCGCTGCGACGCCGAGCGACAGCGCGATCGTAGCGATCAAGGCGGTGACGATGTGGAGTGCGACGAACTGGCCCAGCAGGGACCGGGGCAGCAGGGACCGGGGCTGCCTCGGCCTCACGGCTTGCACACGATCATGTAGCCGACGCCGCGCACCGTCTCGATCCGCGCGCCGCTATCCGCATCGTCGAGTTTCTTCCGCAGGCGATGGACATAGACCTCGACCGCATTCGAGCCGAGATCGCCGCCCAGTCCGAACAGATGATCCTCGGCGATCCGCTTCGGCACGACGTTGCCGGCGCGCCGCAGCAGCAGTTCGAGCAGCTCGGTCTCGCGCACCGACAGCGCGATCGCCGCGTCCGCGACCCGCACCAGCCGCGTTTCGAGATCGAAGCTGAGGCGGCCGCACGTCAGCGACCGGCCGATATAGCCCCCCTGGCGACGCAATACCGCGAGCAGGCGGGCGTGGAGTTCATCGACGTCGAACGGCTTCACCAGGTAATCGTCGGCGCCTTCGTTCAGCCCGCGGATGCGCGCGTCGATCGCGCCGCGCGCGGTGAGGATCAGCACCGGGCGAGTGTCGCCGCGCCCGCGCAACCGGTGCAGCAGCGAAAGCCCGTCCTCGTCCGGCAGTCCCAGATCGAGCAGGATCGCGGCATAGTCGCCGTGCTGGAGATAGGCGTCCGCCTCATCGCCGCTGCGCGCGAGATCGACCGCGAAGCCGCGCGGGGACAGCGCTGCGGTTAGCGCCTGGGCGAGATCGCGGTCGTCCTCGATCAGCAATACCCGCATCGATCTTCGCCTCGTTTGGGTGCAGCGCAGCATCCGTAAGCGCGCTGTAAGCCAGCGACGCTACCGGCTCCAGTCTAATCCCCAAGGGGCTGATTATGCACGCATCGACGACACCCGAAACGCTCCCCCCGACCCGCGCGCTCTCTCGATCCGCGCAGATGCGCTGGCTGGGAATCGCGGCCGCCGTGATCGTCGGGCTGGTGCTGATCGTCGCGCTGATCGGCAAGCTCACGCATCACGTGCCGGCGCCCGAACCGGTCGCGCCGGCGGGAACGTTCCGGCCGACCAAGGACCAGATGGCCGGGCTGACGACGATGCGCGTCGGCTATGGCGCGTCCGATGCGCGGACGCTGGCGAGTGGCGCGATCACCGTCGACGGCGATCGCAGCACGCCGGTGCTGATGCCCTATTCTGGGCAGGTGGTGCGCGTGCTCGCTGACGCCGGGCAGCACGTCACGCAGGGCCAGCCGTTGCTGCTCATCAAGACCAGCGATTTCGTCGATGCGCGCAGCGGGCTGTTCGCCGCACGGGCGGCGGCGCAGCACGCGCAGGCGCAACTCGCCACCGCGGAACGGACCGCGGAGCGCCAGCGGCAGATCTACGAGACGGCCGGCGGCGCGCTGAAGGATTATCAGCAGGCCAAGACCGATCTCGCCGCCGCGCAGGCGACGGCGCGTACGGCGCAGGCCGCGCTGGGGGCGGCACGCGACAAGCTGGCGATCCTCGGCAAGTCGCAGGGCGAGATCGCGCGGTTGGAGAGCGTCGGCGACGTGTCCGGCATCCATGACGTGACGACGCTGCACGCGCCGATCTCCGGTCTGATCGCGACGCGCGACGTGTCGGCGGGCCAGTATCTCTCGCAGGGCGGCGACAAGCCGGTGATGACGATTACCGATCCGTCGCGCGTCTGGCTGATCGCGCAGCTTGCCGAGGGCGATGCGAGCGCGGTGCATCTCGGCGACAGCGTCACCGTGACGACGCCCGCGCTGCCGGGGCGCAGTTTCCACGCGACGATCGACCTGGTCGGCGCCGCGCTCGATCCGCAGAGCC
>JAJNQF010000197.1 GCA_021154945.1 Sphingomonas sp. | reverse complement strand
GACGCATCAGCCGAACCGTCTGCACCCGAACGCGCACGCTATGACCTCATGATGCCGGAATGAGCGGAATGCTCACACACTTGAACAATGCTATCGAATAGCCGATTTCCACGGGCCGATCCCGTCCGAATTTCGGCTGTCCCACCGCGGGACGGAGCTGGCTGGGGCCGATCGACATTCAGTTTAAACGCCAATCAATTCTTTTCTCCGTCGTGCCGGACTGGTTCCGGCATCCACGGTGCCGCAAGATCGAGGGACTCGGGCTTGCGGAACCGTGGACCCCGGAACGAGTCCGGGGTGACGGAGCGGTTTCTGCCTTGCTCCGTACCAAAACATAGAACGCCCATTGCTCTGGTTCGGTATGCGTGGCTCGACAGGGGAAGGACGATAATCTCACATATCCTTCCCTGCCGTTACCACCGACGCGTCATGCCCTTCCGGATCACGATCGGCCGTCGGGGCACGGATCGGCTTAGCACCGATGGCTTACCGTAAGGTTGCGGTATCCAGTTTCAGCGCAGCCTCGGGGATCACTTCCACGTTCGGATACGCCTTGCGCAGCGGTTCGATGAACTGCTTGGCGTCGCCGACCACGACGATGCTCGCCGCCTTCGGATCGAGCAACGCGACCGCCGCCGCCTGCACCGCCGCCGGATCGACTGCGCCGACTTGTCCGGTGTAGCGCTGCAATTCGCCCAGCGGCACGCCGTTCTGGACATACGCGCCGAGAATACCGGCAACGCCCGACGTCGTCTCGATTCCGCGCCCGAAATTACCGACCAGCACGGCCTTGCGCGTATCCAGTTCGGCGGCGGGCACGGGCGCCGACCCCAGCCGCGCCATCTCCGCGGCGATCAGCGTCACGACCTCCGCTGCGGTCGGATTCTTGGTCTGCGTCCGCGCGGCGACCGTCCCCTGTGTCTTGCCCGCATCCAGCCCGCTGCTCGCGCCATAGGCAAGCCCGCGCTTGATCCGGATTTCCTGGTTCAGCCGCGACGAAAAGCCACCGCCGAGCACGGTGTTGCCGACCGCCAGCGGGTAATAGCGCGCATCGTTCCGGGCAATCGCCGGCCGCGCGACGACCACGCCTGCCTGACCCGCCTCGGGCATGTCGACGACGATCACGCGAGGCTTGGGATACACGACCTCGGGCGCCTTCGCCGGCGCTGCGCCAGCCGATTGCCAGCGTCCGAACTGCGCCTCCGCCAACGCCTTCGCACGCGCCGCGGTGACGTCGCCGACCATGATCAGCGTTGCCTGGCCCGGCTGGAAACTCCGTGCATAGGCCGCGGCGATATCGGGCCGGGTGATGGCCTTCAACGACAAGGGCGTCCCCCCGATCGGTGCCCCATAAGGCGATCCGCCGAGCACCGCACGGTCCGCGACGAGCCCGGCGACCTGCGCGGGGTTCTTAAGCGCCAGCGTGACGGCATCGACCTGCTGCGTGCGCGCTCGCTCGATTTCCTCGGGGGCGAAGGCCGGGTTGACCGCCACGTCCGCGAGGATCGCCATCGCCGGCGCAAGCTGATCAGACTTCACCGTCACGTCGACCGACGCGCCATCGCTGCCCGCCGCGCTGCCGATCGCGCCGCCAAGCCCCTCGATCGCCCGCGCGATCTGCGTTGCCGAGCGCGTCCTGGTCCCCTTGGTCAGCAATTCCGCGGCCAGGCTGCTCACGCCGGCGCGGTTCGCCGGATCGGTCGCCGCACTACCGGCAGTCACCAGATAGGCGGTGACGATCGGCAGGTCGTGCCGCTCCACCGTGACCAGCCGCATGCCGTTGGCCAGGCGAACCTCTACCGGCTGCGGGATCGTCGGCGACACCGGCGCGCTCGGCGCGGGCGGCTGCACGCGCTGGCCGTCGGGCGCAGGCGTCACGATCTCGATATCCGCAGGCGCCTTCAGCTCCGCGACCTGGACGGTCGGCGCCACCGCGATCGTATCGGCAACGCCGGTCGCAGGCTTGTCGGCGATCGGCATGTAGCGGATCGTCGCGGACTGGTTCTCGCCCAGATATTTTCGCGCCACCCGCTGGATATCCGCCGCAGTCACCCGCGCGATCGCCGCAAGCTGCTTGTCCGCCGCCTGCGGATCGCCATCGATCAACACCGCGGCGGCGAGCGTGCTCGCCTTGCCCTCAGCGGTCTCGCGCGACTGGATCGACTGGGTCAGGATCTCGTTCTTCGCCTCGGCCAGTTCGGCCGCGCTCACGGGTGCATCCCTGAACCGCGCGATCTCGCGCTTCAAGGCGGCCTCACCCGCCTCGGCCGTCTTGCCGCCCGCCATGATCGCATAGACCACCAGATTGCCGGTCGACTGCTTGGTATCGAGGAACGCCTCCGCCGATTGCGCGACCTGGTCGCGGTACACCACGTTCTCGTACAGCCGCGAACTCTCGCCCGTCGCCAGCACCGCGTTCAACACGGTCAGCGCCGCGCTATCCGCATCGCGGTCGGCAGGCACGTGATAGCTGACCAGCACCGCAGGCAACGGCGTGTTCGGCTCGTACACGGTGCGCGTCACCGCCTTGGTTCGCGCCGGCTCGGCCACCGTCACGCGCGGAATTGCCGCCGCCGGCTTCTTGATCTTGGCGAAATACTGATCGACCCAGCCGTTCAACTGTGCCGGATCGAAATTGCCCGACACCACCAGGATGGCATTGTCCGGCCGATAATAGGTCGCATGGAACGCGCGAACGTCATCGATTCCGGCCGCCTCGAGATTCTCCAGGCTGCCGATCGTCCCCCGCGCATAGGGGTGCGCGGTATAAGCGAGCGCCGGATAATATAGCGAGAACAGCTTGCCGTAGGGCCGAGCGAGCGTGCTCTGGCGCAATTCCTCCTTCACGACGTCGCGCTCGGACCCGAAGCTCTTGGGCTCCACGACGAGGCTCGCCATCCGGTCGGCTTCCGCGAACAGCAGCCGCTGGAGGTGGTTGGCGGGGATCACCTCGTAATAATTGGTATAGTCGTCGTTGGTCGACGCGTTGTTATACCCGCCGACATCCTCGGTCAGCCGGTCCATCTGCTCCGACACGAGGTTGCGCGTCGACTTGAACATGAGATGTTCGAACATGTGCGCGAACCCGGACTTGCCCTTGGGGTCGTCCTTCGAACCGACATCGTACCAGACCTGCACCGACACGTTCGGCGTACCGGTATCGCGGATCGCATAGACGCGCAGGCCGTTCGGCAGCGTGCGCTCGGTATAGGCGATCGGCTTGACCGAAACTTGTGCGGGAGCGGTCTGCGCCACCGCCGCCACGGGAAGACATGCCGCGGTCAGCAGCAAAGCGGAGCGGAGGAGGCGCATGGAGGTCCTTACTTGTTGCGGTTCGCGAACAGCACCGCGCCCGCGATCGCCGCCGAGCCGATCCCGACGCCCAGTCCGATCTTCGCGAGCGGCCAGCTCTTGGCCTTCTCGGCGGCGTTGTGCGCGGCGGCTTCGGCCTGCAGCTTCGCCTCCTTCGCGGCGGCGAGGATCTCGTTCGGGGTATCGCTATCGATCTTGATGGTCACTTGGGCTCTCCTTCACTCTTCCGGGCATACACCGCGCGGAAATCATTCGCGAACTGCGTCAGCGTTCCCGAGGCGATCGCCGCCCGCAGGTCTGCCATCAGCGTTTCGTAGAACCAGATGTTATGCTCCGTCATCAGCATTGCGCCAAGCATTTCGCCCGACCGGACGAGGTGATGCAGATACGCCCGACCCCAGGTCGCGCAGACCGGGCAGGGGCAGGCGGGATCGAGCGGCCCCATATCCTCGGCGAACTTCGCGTTACGGATGTTGATCGGGCCGGTGCGCGTGAACGCCTGGCCGGTACGCCCCGACCGCGTCGGCATCACGCAGTCGAACATGTCGATCCCGCGCTCGACCGCACCGACGATGTCGTCCGGCTTGCCGACCCCCATCAGGTAGCGCGGCTTGTCGACCGGGAGCTGGTCCGGCGCGAAGTCGAGGCAGCCGAACATCGCCTCCTGGCCCTCGCCGACCGCCAGTCCGCCGACCGCATAGCCGTCGAAACCGATATCGATCAGCGCATCCGCCGAGGACTTCCGGAATCCCTCGTTCAGCGCACCCTGCTGAATTCCGAAGATCGCATTGTTCTCAGCATGATCTTCGCCGCTATCGAATGCCGCGCGCGACCGCTTCGCCCAGCGCATCGATCGCTCCATCGCCGCCGCCTGCACCTCGCGCGTCGAGGTCGTCGGCACCAGTTCGTCGAACGCCATGACGATGTTCGAGCCGAGCAGCCGCTGGATCTCGATCGACCGCTCGGGGCTGAGCAGATGCCGCGTGCCGTCGAGGTGCGACTTGAACGACACGCCCTCCTCGGAGCGCTTGGTGAGATCGGCGAGGCTCATCACCTGATAGCCGCCGGAATCGGTCAGGATCGGTTTCGACCAGCCCGAAAACGCGTGGAGCCCCCCAAGTCGCGCGACCCGCTCGGCGCCCGGTCGCAGCATCAGGTGATAGGTGTTGCCGAGGATGATGTCCGCGCCCGCACCGACCACGTCCGCGGGCTTCATCCCCTTGACGGTCGCCGCGGTGCCGACCGGCATGAACGCGGGCGTGCGGATGTCGCCGCGCTGCATCGCGATGACGCCCGTGCGCGCCTTGCCGTCGGTGGCGGAGATGGTGAAGTCGAAGCGAGGGCGGGTCATGGTATCAGCGTTTCTTGCGGATGCCGTAGCGATCGCCGACCGGCGCGCCGCGGATGGTGATGAGTTCGGCGCGGGTCAGCATGCCATCCTTGTCGCGGTCGAACCTTGCGAAGAATTGCGCGAACCGCGTCTGCAATTCGGCGAGCGTGATCCGATTGTCGCCGTCGCGATCGACTTCGAACGGGCTCGGCAACGCGTTGCGATCACCCAGCCACGCCTGCGCCCAATCGGCATAGGCGATGTACCCGATCGACCCCGTCGCCGCGCCCTCGGCGGTGGCATAGCTTCGCGCGACACACGCGGTCAGCTCGGCCTGCGTCACGCGGCCATCGCCATTCGCATCGCAAGCGGCGATGAACATGGCCGCGGGCTCGGCGAAGATCGTTGCGGGCGGCTGTGGCGTCCCCGCGGGCGGCGGGGCGGCGGTAATGGCCTGGAGCAGAGCTAGAGCGAGCAGCATGCCGCCTGTCATGGCAGCAGAAGCGAGGCGTCGCCATAGCTGTAGAAACGATACTTTTCAGCGATCGCATGCGCATACGCCGCCTGCATCCGCTCGCGTCCCATCAGCGCCGACACCAGCATGAACAACGTCGATCGCGGCAGGTGAAAATTGGTCATCAGCCCGTCGATCCCACGGAACCGATACCCTGGTGTGATGAAGATCGCGGTGTCGCCATCGAATGGGCGGATCACGTCGTCCTCGCCGGTCGCACTCTCGATCAGCCGCAGCGACGTCGTCCCGACCGCGATCACACGACCACCGTTCGCGCGAACCGCATTGAGCCGATCGGCGGTGGCGGCATCGATCCGACCCCATTCGGCATGCATCTTGTGCTCGGTCGTATCGGTCGCCTTCACGGGAAGGAACGTCCCCGCGCCGACATGCAGCGTCAGCGTGGCATGCCCGATGCCCGCCGCATCGAGCGCCGCCACCAGCTTCGGCGTAAAGTGCAGCGCCGCCGTCGGAGCCGCGACCGCACCCGGCTCGGACGCGAACATCGTCTGGTAATCGTCCGCATCGCGTTCGTCGGTCGGGCGCTTGCCGGCGATATACGGGGGCAGGGGCATGTGCCCCGCGCGTTCGAGCAGCAGCTCGATTGGCTCGTCGCCCGCGAACACCAGCGCGTAACTCCCGTCGTCCTCGCGATCGACCGCCGCGGCGCTGACGCCGTTGGCGAACTCGATCACGTCGCCATCGCGCAGCCGCCGCGCATTACGGATGAATGCACGCCACCGTCGCGGTCCCTCGCGCTTGTGCAACGTCGCGCCGATCTTGGCATCGCCGCGCTGCCCGTCGAGCTGCGCCGGAATCACCCGCGTATCGTTGAACACGAGCATGTCGCCACGCCGCAGGAGCGAAGGCAGGTCCGACACGCCCGCATCCGTGGTGTGATCACCTTCGAGCACCAGCATCCGCGCAGCATCGCGCGGCGCCGCAGGGCGGAGCGCGATGTTGTCGGTCGGCAGGTCGAAGTCGAAAAGGTCGACGTTCAACGCGAGATCACTTCTTTACAGGAGCCTTATTGACCTGCGCTTTGCGGGCAGCCGGTGCGAGCTTGGGCTTGGCCGCATCCGGACCGGTCGCCGTACCCGGCAACGTAACCGGTGCGCCGAGCGCCGGGGCAGGCGGGCCCGCGACATACGCCGGAGGATTGTCCGCCGCGATATAGGCATGGACGATCCGCGACGGGTTCGCGGGCGGCTCGCCGCGCTCGATCGCGTCGACATACTGCATGCCGTCGATCACGCGGCCGAACACGGTGTATTTCTTGTCGAGGCTGAGGCGCGGCTGGAAGACGATGAAGAACTGGCTGTTGGCGCTGTCCTCCTTGTCCGACCGTGCAGCCGAGACGGCCCCGCGGACGTGCGGCAGGTAATTGAACTCCGCCTTCACGTCGGGCAGCGTCGATCCGCCGGTGCCGTCGCCCTTGGGATCGCCGCCCTGCGCCATGAAGCCGTCGATCACGCGATGGAACGCGAGGCCGTCATAGAAATGCTGGCGCGTGAGCGTCTTGATCCGCTCGACCATCAACGGCGCGACGTCGGGCCGCAGCCAGATCGTCACGCGGCCACCGGTCGACAGGTCGAGCAGCAGCAGATTCTGTGTATCGGTCGTGAGCGGCGGCGTCAGGCGCGCAGGGGCTGCCACGACATCCTTCTTCTGCGCCGCGACCGGCACCGTGACCAGGCACCCGAGCAACGCGAACATTCCGACGAAAAAGCGCATCAAATTCCCACTCGCAAGAGGCCCGGCGCAACCAGGCTGCCGCCACTTAGAGCAATTCCCGGCTTGCGCCAATCTGAACGTGCGGGGGCAGAGTACGCCGAACTGCTCCCCTCCCTGAAAGGGAGGGGCTGGGGGTGGGTAGGCCAGCTTGAGCCACCACCTCTGGACCAAGCGGAACCCGACCCACCCCCAACCCCTCCCTTCCAGGGAGGGGCGAAGAAGATCAGCTCCCCTTGCGGCCGATCTTTTCGACCCGCGCAACCACCTCTTCGCGCACCGATTCCGGCACGAACTTCGCGATATTTCCGCCGTACAACGCAATTTCCTTCACCAGCCGGCTCGCGATCGGCTGCAACGCGACATCGGCCATCAGGAACACCGTCTCGACGCGCGGATTGATCTGCTGGTTCATCCCCGCCATCTGGTACTCGTATTCGAAATCGGCGACTGCACGCAGTCCGCGGACGATCACCTTCGCGCCCTGCCGCTCGGCGAAGTCCATCAGCAGCGAATCGAACTCGACGACCTGTATGTCGCCGCCGATCCCGGCGACCTCGCGGCGGACGGTCGCCATCCGCTCCTCGATCGTGAACATCGGCGACTTCGAAGGGTTGGTCGTGACGCCGATCACCAGCCGGTCGACCAGCTTCGCGCCGCGCCGGATGATATCCATATGGCCCAACGTGACCGGATCGAACGTGCCGGGATAGACACCAATGCGTGCGGTCATGTCGGACTCTCCGGTTGTCGGTTCAGCGGTCGCGTTCGAGCACGTAGCGCGCGATATCCCGCAGCAGATCGGCTTCCTTGCCATAGCTGTGCAGGTGCGCGACCGCCTGGTCGACCAGCATCCGCGCTTGTTCGCGCGCGCGCTCGGGGCCCAGCAGCGACAGAAACGTCTCCTTGCCCGCGACCTCGTCCTTGCGCAGCGACTTGCCGACTATCGCCTCGTCGCCCTCGGCATCGAGCAGGTCGTCGGCGATCTGGAATGCGAGGCCAAGGTCATGCGCATAGCCACGCAGGCCAACGCGCCCTTCCGGCGGCAGACGCCCGAGGATCGCGCCGGCATCGACCGACGCCGAGATCAGCGCGCCCGTCTTCATCTGCTGCAACCGCGTGACGGTGTTCAGGTCGAAGCGCGTGCTTTCCGCTTCGATATCCATCTTCTGCCCACCGGCCATGCCGTTCGGACCGGCGGCGCGCGCGAGGTCGGTC
>JAJNQF010000164.1 GCA_021154945.1 Sphingomonas sp. | reverse complement strand
CGACGACGATCGCGACCGGCACCATCACGAGCTGCGCCGCGACGATGCACGCGGCGGTCAGCGACGTCGCCTTGTCGGTGCCGACGGTGCGACCTAGCAGCTGGCTGACCGAGGTCAGCATCGCCGCATTGGCGAGATGGAAGGTGAATGCGGCCGCCGCGAAGATCATCAGCGGACGGTTCTCGATCAACGTCTTCCAGCCGCTCGGCTCCTCGCAGCCTTCTTCCGGCTCGCAGTCGAGGCCGCGCGCGACCGCATTGTCAATGTCGTCGTTCTTCAGCCGCCCCGCCACGATGACACTGGCGACCGTCAGCCCCGCCATCAGCCAGAAGACGACGACCGGACCGAACGACCAGGCAAGGACGCCGGCCAGCGCTGCGGACACGGCATTGCCGGCGTGGTTGAACGCCTCGTTGCGACCGACCCGCTTGGCGAACAGCTTCGGCCCGACCAGCCCCAGCGTAATCGCCGAGATCGCCGGTGCAAAGATCGCGCCCGCCGCAGCCGCGATCGACTGGGTGATCGTCACCATCGTGAAACCCGAGACGATCGGCAGCGACAGGCTGCTCAGCGTCACCAGCAGGGCGCCGGCGATGACGATGCGCGGCTTGTTCTTCGCCCGGTCAATCAACCCGCCCGCCGGCGTCTGCGACAACAGGCCGACGATCCCGGCGATGGTCAGCACGAGGCCGACCGTCGCCTCGTTCCAGCCATGCGAAGGCCCACGTACGACCAGCAGGTAGATTGCGAGATACGGCCCGAGCCCGTCGCGGACGTCCGCCAAGAAGAAGTTGAGCGCGTCGAGCGTACCGGTAGGCACGCTGCGCTGCGCCGGGTTTTTCGTCTCGGGCATGGCTGCCGCAGAGGCCATCGGGTGTCTCCAGATTTCGCGTAAAGAAAAGTGATCCCCGCAGTAAAGCGCTTCAGAGGCGGCAGCCTGAACGATGCCGTTCAGGTTCGATTTACAATGGCTTGAGTCATGCCGGATTAGCTGCGCAATATCGTTTCGGAGCTCATACAAGTTCCGAAGTGGACCGATGTTCGTAAGAAATAACCATACATGACAGTATGTTAAAGCTTCTGTGAATCGGATTTCACAGTCTGGTAGAGTGCGTTGACGATGGGGCGCGTTCCACGAAAGGGTGATTGGCATGCCTTTGGATCGGCAAGCTATCATTCGAGAGAAATCCGAAGGAATGTCCCGAGTCTGACGAGTATGGGCAAGGTGTCGAAGTGATCTCTTGTTGCGGAAAGCGACAGTTTTGCAGCCGACGAACGGACCCGGCGCGGTGCGCCTGATGCCGGGGGCACGCAAGGCGGTCATGGTGCCGAGATGAATGGATGTCCGAAGTTTGGGAGCGGGCGAGGCCGCCTATGCATACGGATGTAGGTTAGCGCCCGGGGGGGGCGGCGTCGTGTCATCGAAAGCAGGAAGTTGCGGATGGGAATGATAGCCATCTGGCTGTTGGCGCCTAAAGCCGCCCTTTGGATCACCCAGAAGGCCAGGTTAAGATCAAGGGCCAGGCGGACTTTCCTTTTTCGCGTTTTAGCCGCAAGAAACGACTAGATGGCGCTCTCACCCGACTATTATTCTGTTCTAGGGGTGCCCTCGACGGCAAGTCGCGACACTATCCACGCCGCGTGGAAAGCGCTGCTGCGCCAATATCACCCCGATGCCAATCATGGAGCGGACGTTTCTGCTCGTGCGAAAGAGATCAACGAGGCGTATTCCGTTTTGGGGAAAAAGGAAGCACGCGCCGCCTATGATCGGTCGCAGATCAGGCCGTCTGCCCACCGAGCGAACGCGGACCGCCCGTTTCACCCCAGGAAAACCGGCAGGCGTGCGATGCGACCTAGCCCGTCGATGCAGCCCAGCGGTAGCTTCTCGCAGCCGCTACAGCCCAACGAATGGCTGATGGGCCTTTTCCTGCTGATCCTGACTGCCGCACCTATCGCTACAATCCTGGTTCTGTGGAATGAGGAATCCGGAGTGGCACCTACGGTTCGACGTAGCGTCACTGCTCATCCCGTGCATGAGGCACCTGCAAAAGCCGTCCGCAGCTCATCGGGCACAAAACTCGGACTTGGACCTGCTTCCTAAACTATTGCCCAGTCGGGACATTCGAGTTCGCAGGGTCAGGCGCTAAAAGCGGTCGTAACGCGGAGATGAACGAGCGGCCGAAGTTGGGAAGCTAGGAAGGGGGCGGGGACGTCTGCTTCTGGGTCGACATTGTCGCGGCCGCAAACAGTCGGAATGCAGATCGTCGACAACGATCTCGTATCACTTCAGTTCGACCATACAGAGAAGGCTCTTTGGTTATCGGGCGGCGTTAACGTCCTTAAAAATTTCGGTTAGACGTGACGGAAGTATCCACGCCGAGCATCCATGCGATGGCCAAGGGGTGACATGACGCGTTTGAGTACCGAGCTTGTGACATGGGTCGCGCGGCAGATCCTGCCGCACGAGCCTGCGTTGCGGCGGTGGCTCCGTACCGGGTTTCCCGGCGTCGATGTCGATGACGTCGTCCAGGAATCCTATTGCCGGCTGGCGGCGTTGGCCGACTTCAGGCGCGTGGAGGACCCACGGCGGTACCTGTTCCAGACGGCGCGAAATGTCGTGCTCGCAGAACTGCGGCGTTCGCGGGTCGTGCGGATCGATGCCGTCGGGACCAGCGCCGATCTCGAAGGTGCGCTGGCGGCCGATCATCTGTCGCCTGAACGCATCGTTGCCGGACGGGGACTGCTCTCACGGGTGGAGCATCTGCTCGCCGACCTCCCCGAACGTAGCCGGACGATCTTCCGCATGCGCAAGGTCGAAGGACTGTCGCAGAGGGATATCGCGTGCACGCTGGGGATCACCGAAACCATCGTCGAGAATGACTTGGCACGAGGATTGAAGACCATATTGAACGGACTTTCGGCGGAAGACCGTGCCGACCTACCTGCCCGCACCGTGAGGAGCCGTCATGCCCGACCAGCCTGACGTGATCGAAACGGCTGCGGCGCGTTGGGTTGCTCGGCTGGACCGGGCACCGGACGATGCCGATCTGGCGCGTGAGATCGAGGATTGGTGTGCGGAGCATCCGCGTCACTCGGGTGCATTGTTGCGCGCCCGCGCGGTGTGGACCGGGATCGACGCGGATGAGGTGGACGACGGTTCGATAGAGACTGTGCCCCCATGGTCACGCCGTCGCGTGCTGGCCGCCAGCGGGGGGCTGGCGGTTGCCGCTGCCGTGGTCGGTGCGATCTGGCTGGAAACGCGCGGCGATACGGCCTTGGCCACGAAGGTCGGCGAGCGTCGTATCGCCAAACTCGACGATGGTTCGACGATTGTTCTGAACACCGCGAGCCGGACGCGTGTGCGGATGACCCCCGAACAACGCTCGGTCGCGCTGGACGACGGCGAGGCTTGGTTTGCGGTCGCAAAGGACCATGCGCGCCCGTTCATCGTCTCCGCGGGCGACGTCCGCGTGCGGGCGGTCGGTACGGCCTTTGCCGTGCGGCGCCATGTCGGCCGCGCCGAAGTCACTGTAACCGAGGGGCGCGTGCGGGTCTGGTCGGTAGCCGCGCCCGAACGGTTCGTTACCCTCGACGCGGGCAAGCACGCGGTCGTCGCGGACGCATCCGGCACCGCCGAGACGATCGTGTCGACGGCCAAGCCTGCGGAGACGCTGGCTTGGCGGAAGGGCGAGATCGTGCTCGATGGCATGACGCTGGGCGATGCGGCGGCCGAGTTCAACCGGTACAACACTCGGCAATTGTCGGTCGAGGCGCCGCTCGCGGATCGCAGGATCGTCGGCTGGTTCCGGACCGACGACATGGAAGGGTTTGCGCGCTCGGCGGCGGCGATGACGGGCGCGCGGATCGAGCGCGATGGCAGCGATTTGCGGGTCGTCGAATAATTCCGCGGTGCACTGACGGAAATCCGACGGCGACGCATCTCTATCCCCAGACGCGCTGAAGACGCGTTCGGGATAATCGCAGGGAGGAAATGTCATGCGTTCACAGCTGTATACGGGTCTGGTGTGGGCCAGCGCCCTCGTCGTCGCGTCGCCCGCCGCGGCCTTTGGACAGACCCGTAGCTTCGACGTCGCGGCGCAGTCCGCATCGACCGGCATCGTCGCCTTCGCGCGCCAGGCCGGTATCCAGATCATCGCACCCGAAGACGCCACGCGCGGTCGGCGGATCGTCGCAATCCGCGGTCATCTCGCCATCACCGACGGGCTTCGCCGCATTGCCACCGCATCCGGCCTGAGGCTCGTATCGTTCGACGGTCGCACGGCCGTCCTCGCCACCGGTGCCGTCGCCGCGTCGCAAGTGTCGCAGACCGATCCCGCAACACCGGTCGGCGTCCAGCCCGAGACGCAGCAGGCCAGCAACGAACTCGACGAGATCGTCGTCACCGGCACGCGTGCGCGCGGCCAGACCGTTTTGACCTCGTCGTCGGCTGTTACCGTCGCGACCCGCGAGGACCTCGACCGCAAGGCGCCGCGCTCGACTGCGCAGGCGCTCGAGCTGATTCCGGGGGTGTTCGTCGAAGGGTCGGGCGGCGAAGTCTCGAACAATTTCTCGGTCCGCGGCCTCGCCGGTGGTGGCCAGCAATTCGTGCAGTTGCAGGAGGACGGGCTGCCCGTTTTCTACATCAATGCGCTCAGCGACACGATCCTGAAGCAGGAAGTCTCGATCGATCGTCTCGAAGCGGTTCGGTCGGGGTCGTCGGGCATCCTGACCGTCAACGGCGCGGGCGCGACGGTCAACTTCATCACGCGCAAACCCGATTTCGACAAGTCCGGCGGTACGTTCCAACTGACCACGTCGAGCTTCGGGACGGCACGCGTCGATGCGTTCATGACCAAGCCGATCGCCGAGAACACGGCGATCTCGATCGGCGGGTTCTACCGCAAGGACGACGGCATCCGCGATCCGGGGTATGACGCGAACCACGGTTTCATCTTTCGCGGCGCAATCGCGCAGCGCTGGACCGGCGGCAAGCTGACGCTGTCGGCGAAGATCGTCGACGACAGCAACATCTTCTATGTCGGTATTCCGCTGACCGGGGTCGGCGATCCGAAATCGATCCCCGGCCTGTCCGCGACCCACGGCCTGCTCCAGAGCCGAGACTTCTCGCTCGTCCGTACGCGTACCTCGCCGACCACTGGGCGTTCGTTCCAGCCCATCGACCTCGAAGACGGCGTGCACACCAAGGCGCAGTCGTACGGGTATGACCTGACGCAGGATATCGGCAGCGACTTCAATTTCTTTGCGCGTGGCCGCTACACGAACTTCGGTACCGACTTCAATTCGATCTTCTCGTACGACAATTCCGGGCTGGGGCTTGCGTCGGACCGGCTGGCGAACAACCCGACCAGCGCGCAGACGCTCGCGCGGTTCGCGCCGCAGGGGGCGAACAAGCTCGGCCTCCGTTATGTCGATACCGGCCAGGTCATCACCGGCACCGCGGCGCTCAACGCGATCAACGGCAACGGGCTGATCGCCGAGAGCGTGATCGGCCGCAATCGCGCGTCGGTGAAGGAGTTCAACAGCGATACCGGGATCACGTGGCAGACCCCGACCAACTCGCTGACGCTGGGCGGGCTGTTCACGCGGTCAAGCCGTTACAACGATGCGATCGGTACCGCGACGTTCCTGACCGACGTGCAGGACCGGGCGCGCCGCGTCGACGTGGTCGCGCTCAACGCCGCCAACAACGTGGTCGGATCGCTGACCGAGAACGGCTTCCTGACCTATGGCACGTTTGGCGAGGGTCCGAGCCGCGCCAAATTCAGCTCGATCTCGGCCTATGCGACCGACCAGCTGACGTTGTGGGACAAGCTGCGGATCGACGGCGGCGCGCGTTTCGAGCATTTCTTGTTCAACCGGCTGGCGGGCGATACACTCAACCGCGCGCCGATCGCCGGATCGGGTACGTATGATGCGAACGGCAACCTGCTGGTCGACAACGACAACATCATCGCCAACAACTACATCAACAACAGCTTTGCCGGCACCTACACGGCGCAGCGCCGCGAGTTCAACAAGGTCGCGTGGACGCTGGGCGCGAACTACCTGATCACCCCGCGGCTCGCGGTCTATGGCCGCTATGCCACCGGGTTCCAGGCGCAGGAGCAGAACACGCCGACCAATCTGCGGTTCGCGGAAGGCGGCGTGCGCTATTCGAGTGGCTTCCTGCAGGCGTCGGTCACCGGCTTCTACACCAAATTCCTCGATTACCCGCAGTCGCGCGACATCACCTCGACCGTCGGCGGCGTGCAGATCACGCAGCAGCTGACCGCCAATTCGGGGATCAAGGTGTATGGCGGCGAGTTCGACGTCACGTTGCGCCCGACGACCTGGTTCCGGCTGCAGGCGAGTGGCGTGATCCAGGATTCGAGCATCAGCATCGGCGAGCTGATCGCGCGACGCAACGGAGTGGTCGTCGATCTCAACACGATCGATCCGGCGCTGCGGGCGACCGTGCAGGGGTTTGGCGGCAACCGGCCGGAGCGGACGCCGGCGCTCAACATCAACGTCACCCCGGCGATCGTGCTGCCGAACAATCTGGGTGAAATCTATGGCAGCTGGAAGCGGATCGGGAAGATCTATGCCGACGTGTCGAACTCGCTCGAGCTGCCGGCGTATTCGGTGTTCTCGGCGGGCGTGCTGTTCCGGCTCGACGAGGCGGTATCGTTGTCGGCGAGCGTCGAGAATATCGGCAACGTGATCGGACTTACCGAAGGTAACCCGCGCGGTGGGTTCGTCGAGAATACGGGCCAGAACACGTATTTCGCGCGTCCGATCAACGGCCGCAACGCGGTGGCGAGCGTGCGCTTCGACTTCTAACTCCCCTTGGGCGCGGTCTACCCCTGCCGTGCTCCTTTTTCTTCGGAGGCATCATGATCCGCTTCACCTCCGCGCTGGCGCTAGTCGTCGCGCTTGCCGGCGGTGTCGCCGGGTCCGCGCAACGCACGCTGACCGACGGCCGGGCCCAGCGCGATGCGGCGCCGCTCGCGTTCCGGATCGACGAAGGGCGGAACATCAATGCGTTCGTGCGCGACGGCCAGATCGCTGCGCACCTGCTGCTGCGATCGGGCGACGTGCCGCGCATCCTGTCGGCGTTTCCGGCGGGTAACAGCGCGGTCGGGCTCTGGTTCGACAAGATCGATCGTCCCGCGACCTGGACGCTCGATACGCCGCCGATGCCGTCGCCGATGATGGATGCCAAGGGGCGGCCGCTGCATGCGGTGCAGGCGACCGCGAGCATCGACGTGCCGGTGCTGCGCTTTCGGCAGGCGGTGCTGTCGTCGATCCGAGTGCTGCGCGACTATGAGGCTTTGGGAAAGGCGCCTGCCGAGATCCTTGTGGCGGGGCGGTATGATCTCGATCTTCGCGGCGGGCCCGGGATGGTCTGGACGCGCGATCGGCTCGACGGCGCGGCAGGCTATATCCTGTCGGTTCGCGGGCTCGACGGCACGGTGGTCGACAAGGACGGTCTTCGCGCGGGGAAGGGCGGGCATATCCGGATCGCGATCGTCGCCGGCAGTGGCGAGACGCCGCTCATCCCGCTCGGTGGCGATGCGCTGCTGACCACAGCGGCACGCAACGATCCGCGCGCACGGAATGCGCTGTCGTACCTGTCGTACAAGGAGAAGTTCCTGGCGGGGTCGTGGCGGTTCGACACGTATTTCGGCCGTGACACGCTGATGTCGCTGCGGCTGCTCATGCCGGTGCTGCAACCGGCTGCGGTCGAGGATGGTATCGGCGCGGTGTTGGCACGGCTCGCTGCCAATGGCGAGGTCGCGCACGAGGAGGATATCGGCGAGTTCGCGGTCCTGCGTAACGCCAAGGAAGGCCGCGGGCGGATCGCGACGCCGGTCTATGACTACGCGATGGTCGACGACGACTTCATGCTGGCGCCGGTGGCGCGTGCGTGGCTGCTCGACGCGCCGCGTGGTCGCGCGCGCGCCGCCGCCTTTCTCGCCGCGCCGGCGGGGAAAGGACTGCGGCAAGGCGACCTGATCGCGCGGAACTTCGCCTGGGTCGTTGATCGCACCGCCGCGTTCGCTGGGCAGCCGGGGTACAGGGCGCTGGTCGCCATCAAGGCCGGGCGGTTGACCGGGCAGTGGCGTGACAGCGAGGAAGGGCTCGGGCGCGGCCGGTACGCGTATGACGTGAACGCGGTGTGGGTGCCCGCCGCGCTGGCCGCGATCGAGCGGTTTGCCGCCAGTGGGCTGCTCGACCGCTACGGCACGCCCGAAGACCGCGCTGCGATGACGAAGGCCGCGACACAGGCGCAAGTCTGGCAGCGCGCCGCGCCGAGGTTGTTCGCGATGACCGTGCCGAATGTCGAGGCGAGTGCCGATATCGCCGCCTATGCGCGGAAAATTGGCGTGCCGTCCGCGTCGGCGCTGGCATCGCTTGGGACGGCACCGCTTGCGTTCAACGCATTGTCGCTCGACGATGCAGGGAAGCCCGTCCCCGTGGTCCATTCCGACGACGGGTTCGCGCTCTTGTTCGGCACGGCTTCCGCTGCCGATCTGGATCGTTCGGTCGATGCGATGATGCGGCCGTTCCCGGCTGGGTTGATGACAGATATCGGACTGCTGGTCGCCAACCCCGCCTTTGCGCCGGCGGACGTGCAGGGGCGGTTCGGTGCGACGGCGTATCACGGGACGGTGGTGTGGTCGTGGCAGCAGGCGATCCTGGCCGCGGGTCTCGATCGGCAGTTGGCGCGGAGCGATCTTCCGTCGGCGACGCGAGGCCGGCTGGTATCGGCGCGGGCGCGATTGTGGCGGGCGATCGATGCAGCTGGTGAGGTCCGGACGTCCGAACTCTGGTCCTGGGCATATGCAAACGGGCGCTACACCGTCGCCCCGTTCGGCGCATCGAGTGCGGACGTCGACGAGTCCAACGCGGCGCAATTGTGGAGCACGGTGTTTCTCGCGCTACGTCCGCCCCCCGCGCTTCGACCACCAAAGTGACGATTGACCGTCGTGCGCTGCTGGTGCGGGGTGGACTGTTCGCCGCGGCGACCGCAGTGCCGGTACCGGTCGGGGCCGCCGCGCGGCGGATCGACGACCTGATCGCGGCAATGACGATCAAGGAGAAGGCCGGCCAGCTCAGTTGCTTCAACGACGACGTCCGCCCGGTCGGCGCGGTGTTCAATCCGGTCGTCAACGCGAGCAGTGCGGACGCGATGCTAGCGCGGGTCCGGGCGGGGCGTGTCGGGATGCTATTCAACGGCTACGGCGTCGCGGGTGCGCGACGGTTGCAGGCGGCGGCGTTGCAGAGCCGGCTGAAGATCCCGCTCGTGCTGGCGGCCGACGTGATCCACGGCTGCCGCACGATCTTCCCGATCCCACTGGCCGAGGCCGCCGCCTTCGATCCCGATCTGTCCGAACGGGCCGCACGAGCGGTCGCCCGCGAGGCGACGGCGGGCGGGCTCCACTGGACCTTCGCACCCATGGTCGACGTCGCGCGCGATCAGCGCTGGGGACGTGTGGCGGAGGGTGCTGGCGAGGATGTGTACCTCAACCGCCTGCTCGCCGTCGCGCGGGTGCGCGGGTTTCAGGGCGATGACCTCAAACGCGCGGACGCGATGCTCGCGACGCCCAAACATTTCGCGGGCTATTCGGCAGTGCGCGGCGGGATGGAATATGCCGCGGTCGACATGAGCGAGGCGGAACTGCGCGAGACCTATCTGCCGCCGTTCGCCGATGCGTTCGCGGCGGGCGCCGGCGCGACGATGGCCTCGTTCACGGATTTCGGCGGCATACCCGTGACCGCGAACCGTCATCTGCTGACGGACATCCTGCGCGGCGAACTCGGGTTCACCGGGGTCTGCGTGTCGGACTATGACGCCGACCGCGAACTGATCGCGCACGGCATTGCCGCGGACGAAGCCGATGCCGCGCGATTGGCGATCCTCGCCGGAATCGACGTGTCGATGCAGAGCGGGCTGTATAACCGGCATCTGCCCGGCCTGGTCGCGCGAGGCGCGGTGCCGATCGCGGCTGTCGACCGGGCGGTGCGCCGGGTGCTCGCGCTCAAGGAAGCGCTCGGGCTGTTTGAGGATCCGTACCGGTCGATGGACGCGCGGGTCGAACGCCGCGAGACGCGCAGTCCGGCGATCCGCAGGCTGGCGCGCGAGGTGGCGACACGGTCGATCGTGCTGCTGAAGAACGAGCGCGACATCCTGCCACTGACGCGTGCCGGCAAGCGGATCGCACTGATCGGGCCGTTCGCGACCGATCGGGCCAATCTCTACGGACCATGGTCGTTTGCGGGTGAACAGGGTGCGGGGACCGACCTTGCGACCGGGATCCGTGCGCGCCTTGCCGACCCGACGTCGTTGGTCGTCGAACCGGGCTCCGGCATTCACGAGGCGCTCCCGGACGGCATTGTGCGTGCCGTCGCTGCAGCGCGGGCGGCGGACGTCGTGCTGCTGGCGGTGGGGGAGGCCGGCGACATGTCCGGCGAAGGCAATAGCCGCGTCGAGATCGACGTCCCCGACGTGCAACGCCAGCTTGCGGAGGCCGTCGCTGCGACGGGTACGCCGGTCGTCGTGCTGCTGCGTCACGGCCGCGCGCTGGTGCTGGACGGTGCGATACGAGATGCGGCGGCGATCCTCGCGACGTGGTTCCTTGGCGAAGCGACCGGCGACGCGGTCGCCGACGTGATATTCGGGATCGAGGGCCCGTCGGGCCATCTTCCGGTAAGCTTTCCGCTGGCGAGCGGGCAACAGCCTTGGTCGTACGATCACCGCTCGACCGGCCGCCCCGCGAGCGACGCGGATCCGCTGGAGGGTGGCCGCGCCAGGTGGCGCGACGCACCGGATCGCGCGCTCTACTCTTTCGGACACGGGCTGACCTATGGACGCCTGGCGCTCGAAGATGTCGTGGTCGCCCCGACAATGGCGTGGGAAGCCGAACTTTCGGTCGGTGGGTTCGTCCATAATAACGGCGCCCGCGATGCCGTAGCGCTGGTCCAGCTCTACATTCACGACCGCGTCGCCAGCCGGACGCGGCCGGTGCAGCAACTCAAGCGGTTCGCGCGCATCGCCGTGCGTGCTGGCGTTCGTCAGCGGTTTGCGGTGTCTCTTACCCGTACCGATCTGGCGTTCGTCACGCAGGACGGCACAACGCGAGCGGAACCGGGAGATTTTGATGTTCAACTCGCATTAAACGGACCCGGAAGCGGAGTTCACTTTTCAATGAATCTGTCTCGCTAAGCACTCTAAGTCTGAAATAAGATCTACGGTACCGGTTGTGGCTGGCTTTCAATCCTAGAGTTCTACGAATGGTGGGAATCGGACCGCGGGCGATGCGCCGCGAATGACGGATTATGGGTCCTCGTCAGCGCGGAGCGGCTTGGTTACAAATCACGATGGCTTTGCCCGCTGTCGTGTCAGCCGCTACTCAAGGTGGGATAGGTAAAGGACATGCGGTGGCGAGCGTCGAAATCAGCGGACTTTCTAAGCGTTTCGGTGACACGACGGTGCTCCATCCGACCGACCTGACGATCGAGGAGGGCGAGTTCGTAGTGCTGGTCGGGCCATCGGGCTGTGGCAAGTCGACGCTGTTGCGGATGATTGCCGGGCTCGAGGTGCCGAGCGCAGGGCGGGTGGTGATTGGCAGGCGCGACGTAACTGATGCTGCGCCGTCGGACCGCGGGCTAGCGATGGTTTTCCAGTCCTACGCGCTCTACCCGCATCTCACAGTCGCGGAGAATATCGCGTTTCCGTTAAAGGTCGCGAAGATCGCCAAGCACGAGATTACCGAGCGGGTGGCAGCTGTCGCGGCGATGCTCGACCTGTCCGCGTTGCTCGATCGGCGGCCGCGTGCGCTGTCGGGCGGGCAGCGCCAGCGCGTTTCGATCGCGCGCGCCGTCGTGCGTCGACCGAAGGTATTGTTGCTCGACGAGCCGTTGTCGAATCTCGACGCCAATCTGCGCGCGCGGATGCGGCATGAGTTCGCGCGGCTGCATCAACAGCTTGGTGCGACGATGATCTACGTCACGCACGATCAGCTTGAAGCGATGACGCTCGCCAATCGCATCGTCGTGATGAGCGAAGGGCGCGTCGAGCAGGTCGGTCCGCCGATCGACGTGTATCGGCGACCGGCGAGTTTGGCGGTCGCCGCGGCGATCGGGTCGCCGGGGATGAACCTGCTCGCGGCGACGATCGCGTCGGTCGACGCTGACGGTACGACCGTAAGGTTGTCGGAAGGCGAGACGGTGAGGACCGGCGCGATCGTCCCCGCGGGAGCGGTTGGCGCGGCGGTCACGCTCGGGGTCCGGCCGGAACATCTGTACGTGGATGACGCAGGGCCGTTCGTTGGTGCGGTCGAGTTGTTCGAGCGGCTCGGGCCGTTGTCGTTCGCGCATCTTGGCGCGCGGGGCGCGGCGGATACGATCGTCGCGCAGTTGCCGGGGGATCGGTCGGTCACGCTCGGGGAAGTCCTGCGGGTCGGCGTTGCGCCTGAGGACGCGCATGTGTTCGCCGCCGATGGTCGCGCCTATCCCTTCACGCTGCCGCCGAGCAGTCCGGTCAGGTAATAGCGCTGCATCGCGAGGAAGAGTAGCAGCACGGGCATCGTCGTGACGACTGCGGCTGCCATCATCAGCTCGCCGTCCGCCGAATGCTCGCGCGCGATCGCTGCGACCGCGACCGGCAGCGTGTAGAGATGCTGGTCGGCCAGCACGATCAGCGGCCACAGGAAGTCGTTCCCCGAGCCGAGGAACATGAACAGCGCCAGTGTGACGACGATCGGGATGAGGAGGGGGAGGACGATGGTCAC
>JAJNQF010000159.1 GCA_021154945.1 Sphingomonas sp. | reverse complement strand
CGCTGACGTCGTTAACGGTCATGCCGAGCACGATCGCGAGCGTCAGCCCGCTATTGACCAGCAGCCGCCCGAATTCGCTCTTCGCGGCATATTGCGCATCGCAGTGCATTGGGTGTGCGTTCATCGTCATCAGCGAGAACTGGATATTGTCCGCGTCGGTGATCGTCCGCCCGGGGCGATGCTCGTAAATGTCGCCGACGACGAAATCCTCGAGATAGCGGCCATAGCTCGCGCGGTAGCGCTGTTCGCCAACCTTGATAGCCGAAAGGCTCATACATCCTCCTTATCGCTTTGTACGGACATTATGGAACTTATGGTACGCTGGCAAGTCTAAGCGAGCAGCGGCTTGGCGTCAGAACGCCACTTCGGCCCTGGCCGCGAACGTGTCGCCACTATCCCGCCCGATGAAACTGCCGGTGCGGTTGTCGGTGCGGAAATGGGTATAGTCCGCCATGAACCGGAAATTGTTGGTCAGCGACCAGTTCAGGCCGAGCGTGCCCGCCGTGCCGGTGCCGCCGAGCGGAAGGCTCGAACTGTCGAGATCCTCGTACCGCACCACCGCCTCCAGCGCGCCCCATCCGCCATCGAGCACCGAGTTCAGCACGTTCGGCGCCACATAGGTGCCGCTGCGCGAGGCATAGGTCGGCGTCTCGCCGGTGATCCAGAATCCGCCATTGACCGACAAGGCCTTGATCTTACCGCTGCGGAAGGTCGAGGTCGGGCCGCCATGCACGGTCCGCTGGCCATATTCGCCGAACGCGTAGAACGGTCCGAGCGTGCCGCCGAGTTCGAGCCCGAACGCCTTCGATCCGTCCGCGCCGGTCAGGGCTGCGGACTCGACACGGACGCTGTTATTGAGCGCCCCCGCCATGCCTTGCGCGAACGTGGTCGGCAGCGTCGTGTCGGGGATGTTCTCGCTATAGGCCCAGCCGCCGATGTGGATCAGGCCATGCTTTGTGAGGATCGGGTTCCAGTGCGCGCGGCCCAGCAGCATGCGGTTGTCGCTGCGCGTGAAATCGCTGTCGATCGCATCGCCGTGCACGCCCAGGCTCGCGTGCCAGTTCTTGCCGCCCGCACGGCCGACCGCGCCCATCAGGAAGACCTTGCCGCCCTGCGTCGCAAGCGCGGTGGTGTTGATGTTGGTGGTGATGAACGGATTGGCGGTCGAGGCGGTGCCGATGTCGATGCCGCGATCTGTGATGAGATTGCCGAACCTCACATCGGCGTCGGTCTTGCCGAACTTCTGGCGATAACCGACGAACGCCTGCACGACCTCGGTCGCGTTGCGCCGGAAATCGGTCTCGAACTGGTAGAACAGGTGATCGCCGATCGTGCCGATCGCGCCGACGCGGAACTGGCGCAATGTCGAGACGGTGATGTTGCGACGGTCGAAATCCGACCCGCTCGTCGAGGAGATATCCGCCAAAAGCCGCCCGCGCATCTTAAAGGTGAACTTTGCGTCACGACTGCTGAACACCGGCGCCCCCCGGCTCCAATCGACCGCGAGATCGGCGGGCAGCGCGACCCCGCCGGCGTTCACCACCTGCGGGTTGCCGACCGGTACCGGAGCGATCTTCGCGCCGGGATCGGCCGTCTGGTCGGCGACCTGCACGCGGGGCGGTGGCGCTGTCCGGGCTGCCAGTGGAGGGGCTGCCGGTGACGGGGCATTCGCGGCGAGCGCACGGCCTGCTTTCGCCTTGGCGTTGGAGATCAGCGTATCGGCACGCTCGCGACTGACCAGCTTGTTCTCGACCATCTCGTCGATCAGCGCCAGCATCGTCTGGTACGACGGATCGGTATCGAGCGGAGACGCCGTCTGCGCCCGGGCTGCCGATGGCAGCACCGCGAGCAACGCACACAGCGATACGGCGTACGAATGACGCATACAGACATCCTCTCGAGATCGGGATCGTCCGTCTTCCGCGGCGCGACATCCTGGAACCAGCATCACTGGCGCAAGATAGTGTTAATGTCCGTACAAATGCGGTGTCAATATGGATTTCCGCGTTGAACCGCGCGGAGGCGGTGAGTCAGGAGCAGGGAATCAGGACCGGGGGAATCAAAACCGGGTGAATCCGAGTCCCGGTGGATCAGGGCATATGCGGGATCGTGGTGCGCGGCGCGAGGTCGGGTCGCATCCGGATCAACCCTTCCTGCGTGACATGCGCGATCGCCCGTCCGTCGCGGCTATGGAACACGCCGCGCGCGATGCCGCGACCATGCCCCGACCACGGGCTTTCGCTGCTATAGAGCAGCCAGCCGTCGAGCGGCACGTCCTCGTGAAACCACATCGCGTGGTCGAGGCTGGCGGTCTGCATGCTGTGCTCGAACATGTTCACGCCGTGCGGGATCAGCGACGCGCTGAGCAGTGCGTAGTCCGACAGATAGGCCAGCACGCCCCGGCGTATCTGGGGATCGGTCGGCACGCTGCCCCGGAACCGGATCCAGACATGGGAAACGGGCATGCCGGGCTCGGTCTGGAGGAACGCGGGCACGCCGCATGGCCGGATATCGAAGGCGGACGGCTGGCTGAGGAACGCGACGGCTTGCGCGGAGATACCCGCATATTCGCCTGCCAGAATGTCGAGCGAGCGCAGCTCCTCCGGCGGCGGGACATCGGGCATCGCGACCGCATGCTCTAGCCCGGCTTCCGGCCGGTGGAACGATGCGGCCAGCGTCAGTATCGTCGCACCGTTCTGGCTCGCGGTGACGCGGCGGTTCGCGAACGACTTGCCGTCGAAGTCGCGCTCTACCCGAAAGAGAATCGGTTGCATCTCGGTGCCGGCGCGCAGGAAATAGGCGTGCATGTTGTGCGCCACGGCGGGGCCGTCGACCGAGCGCTGCGCCGCCATCAGCGCTTGTGCGACGACCTGCTCGCCGAAGACGCGCGCGTTTGCACCGGGCCGCTGTGGTCCGCGGAAGAGGTCGGTATCCAGCGGTTCGAGGTCTAGCAGATTGACGAGTTCGGCGGCGAGGTCGGGCCGTGCTATGGTTTCGGTCATGGCCGCCCGTACCGCGTGCGCGCCGGGCGTCAAAGCCGCGGGGTCAGCTTTGGTCGGCGGCGAGCACCTTGGTCGGTGCGATCTCGTCGACGCGCCCGGCGAGGTCGAGCAGGTCGCGGTGCAGTCTACCCGCGGCGAAGGCGAGCCCGAACACGCGCCCCGATGCGTCGAAATCCAGGGTCGCCGCGGCCTCGCTACGGCGGAACTGATCGAGCGCGGTACCGAACATGCGATAACAGACTTCGACGTCGCCCCGATCGACTTTGCCGCGTGTGCGCAGCGCCTCCGAACACCGGGTCGCCAGCGCGGCGTGCGCGGTCAGCATCGCCGCCGTCGGCTTGGCGAGCGCCGCCATTGCCGCCGGGGGCAGCGGTTCGTCGAGCGCGCGACCGCTCAGCACCAGGTCGTTGCGGATGCGCCACAGTGTGCGCGGGACGGCGGCGGGGATACCGTGATCGGCAAGGCGGGAGGCCCGCTCGCGGTCGGCATCCTTCATGGCCAGCTCGACCGCGGCCAGCGCCTGACGCAGCGCGCCGTGTTCGGGGGACGAGGGCAGCGCCACCCCGTTAGTCAGCGCATCGGCCTGCGCGCGCAGCATCCGGTCGATATGGTTCAGCACGGCCAGCGTGCGCGCGATCACCACGCCGTGCGAGCGTGCCGGCAGGATCAGCATCGCCGCCAGCACGCCGATCATGCCGCCAAGCCCGATCTCGATGATGCGATCGCGGACGAATATCTCCGCCGAAGAGCCCGGCGGCGCGCTGAGCAGCATGATCGCCGCGGTGACCGGCGCGATCCGCAACCGCGGCCGGATCGACGCGACAAGCGCGGCGATCCCCGTGACGGTGACGAGCACCAGCCCGAGTTCGACCGTATCGGTCCGCCCGAGCGCCGCGCCGACGCCACCGAGCACCGCGCCCAGCAATGTCCCGAGCAACCGATCGGTCGCCGCGCCGAGCGTTCCGCCGATCGATGCCTGCATCACGATCAGCACGGTGAACACTGCCCAATAGCCTTCGTGCAGGCCGAGCGTCTTGTACGCCGCGAACGCCGCCGCGGTCGCGACGATCACGCGGACCGTCTGGCGCAGGCTGTCCGCATTCGCCGTGATCAAAGCGCTGGGCCGGAACTCGAATGTCAGTGCGTTTTCCTCGATCGTCGGCGGATAGTCTGCTTCCGGTAGCGCCTGGGGCGCCAACCGTAAATTCGTCCGCGGCCACAGGAGCGGATCTTCTGCGACGTGGGCGATTTGCCCGGCTTTCAAATGCAACGGCGTCGGATCCATTCTCCCGCGCGACCGCTTTGGTTTGACAAATGAGGATGGGCATCATGAACGACAACGACCTTCGGTATCTGCGGCGGTGCGTGGATCTGGCGAGCGAGGCGGTAGAGGCCGGCGACCAGCCCTTCGGATCGGTCCTGGTGTCTGGTGACGGAACGATCGTGTTCGAGGATCGCAACCGAACCGGCGGCGGCGATCCCACCCGGCACCCCGAGTTCGCGATCGTCCGCTGGGCCGCCGAGAACCTGTCCGCGCAAGAGCGGCGAGCAGCGGTCGTCTACACCTCGGGCGAACATTGCGCGATGTGCGCGGCGGCGCATGGTTTGGCGGGCATGGGGAAGATCGTCTACGCGACATCCTCGATCCAGCTCGGCGAGTGGTTGCGCGACCTCGGCAAGCCGCAACTCGGGATCGCACCGTTGCGGATCACCGATGTGGTGCCGGGGGCGATCGTCGAGGGGCCGGTCATGACGTTCGCCGACGAGGTCCGCGCACTGCACGCGCGTGCTCGACGCTGACGGCGCGCTGGTCAGATGGCGAGCCCGTTTGTCTCCACATGCGCCGCAACGCGGTGTGTCTGCTCCATTGTAGAGGTGTGGAGCGCGATGCCGACGACGACCGGGCGACGATCGTATTCGGACAGCAACCGGGGAACATCGCCGCAAACGCCGCCGCTTCCTGCCATGGGATCATGATCGCCGGGATGTCGTTGCCCCCTGCAAGTAAGGCACGCAGTGCGCGGCGCTCCGGCATTTGATCGCCGTCAATGCTGCGTATCCGGTGGCGTGCAAGCTGGCGGCATGGAGATCCGCGATGGCCGAGCGTGACGGATATGGCGAGAGGATGGTGTCGGGGCAGCACTGGCACGTGATCGACGAAATCGACCTCGTGGGGCTGATCGCCGATCATGCCCGGCTTCGCGTGTTGTGCGATCGCCTGGAGGCATGCGCGGACGCGCTACCCGATCGGGTGTCCGAGGCGGAGACCGATGCCCTTGGGCGAAGCTTGTGCGCGATGATGGTCCGTCATCCGCGCCAGGGTACCGCGGCGATCGATGCGCTGTTCGCGCGCGACATCGACGACCCGTTGACCGCGGCGTTGCTCGGACGAACGCGCGGCTGGCATTTGCGCGCTTCGATCCATGCGGACGACATCGCCGCGGTCTTGTCCGGTGACGCGACACCCTGTGCTGAGGCGTTCGGGTACATGTTGCGCGGGTTCTTCGACGGGTGTCGCCGCGAGATAGACTTCACCGAACTCGCGATCCTGGCGCTGGGCGCCGGTCGTCTCAGCCGGAACGCGCGCGCCATTCTGGTCGATGGCCTGTGCGGACGGGACGCGGGTTAGGCGGCTTCGGCGCGACCCTGCAGCGCGTCCGGGTCAGATATCGTGATCGCGCGGCCGCCGGGCAGGGCGATCACGCCGGCCGTCTTGAGCCGGGTCATCTGGCGACTGACGGTTTCGATCGTCAGTCCGAGGACGTCGGCGATCTGTCCGCGGGTGAGAGGAAGGTCGAACGTCATCGGCCCGTCGGGCGTCGCGCGGCCGCCGGTCGCGGTCGCGCGCAAGGCCATGTCCAAGAGGAAACCCGCGATCTTCTCCTGCGCCGATTGGCGCGCCAGTGACAGGATCCGCGTACGCGCGATACCGAGCGCCGCGAGAGTCCGTTGGAGCAGCAGGCGTTCCATCCGCGCATGATCCTCCAGCACGCGTTCGAATGCGTCGAGCGGAAAAATGCACAGCTCGGACTCGGTCAGCGCGGTGATCGTGAAGTCCGCCTGGCCGGCATAGGGCTGTCCGACGAAATCGGCGGGATAGAGCAGCCCGACGATCTGTTCGCGACCGTCGGGCGTGGCAGCGACCAGCTTGAGGACGCCCGACAACAGGTTCGCGCAGATGATGCTGTCGTCGCCCGCCCAGATCAGTGTCTGGCCGCGTGCAATCTTTCGGCGGCGCCCAAGCGTGTTGAGCGCCTGCAGTTCGACAGAGCCTGATCGCGGACCGCGCAATCCGCACAGATGTCGTGGTGAGCCATTGATCCAGTATAGTCCGAGGCCGCCGGATATCCGCGCGAATTCTTTACGAGCCCGTTACGAGTTTGCAGAGGCGT
>JAJNQF010000156.1 GCA_021154945.1 Sphingomonas sp. | reverse complement strand
CGCGGGCCGACGATCCAGGGCCGGTCGGCGGTGTTCAATTCGGACTTCACGACCGCCAAGTCGGAAACGATCCTGTCGTGGGAGGGTGGCGTCAAGAGCCGCCTGCTGGATAACACGCTGAGCCTGAACGCGACGGTCTTCGCCTACCGCGTCAAGGACATCCAGCTCAACGGCAACGACGTGAACGGCAATGGCGTGCTGTTCAATGCCGACAAGGCGGATGCGTACGGCATGGAGGCCGAGGCGAACTGGAAGCCGGTGCCGAACCTGACGCTGGGTGCGGGGCTGAGCCTGTTGCACAGCAAGATCCGCGACAAGAACGTCTACGCGCAGGTCTGCATCCTGAACGGCGTCGTGGTCTGCACGGTCGAGGATCCGACGATCAAGGTGGGCGCCAACACGTTCGCGCAGATCGACGGCAACCCGCTGCCGAACGCGCCAGAGTATAACGTCGACTTCACCGCGCGGTACGACCAGCCGCTCGGCAATGGCGGTCGCGCGTTCATTGCGGGCGACTTCAACATCCAGGGCTATACGCAGTTCGTGCTGTACAAGACCAAGGAGTTCACCGCGAACGGCAACTTCGAGGGTGGTCTGAAGATCGGTTACGCCGCGCCGGACGATGCGTATGAATTCGCGGTATTCGCGCGCAACATCACGGGTGAGAAGAACCTCAAGGGTGTGATCGAGAACTACATGGCGGCGGTGTTCAACGAACCGCGGATCATCGGCGTATCGCTCAGCGGCAAGTTCCGCTGAGCGGGTAGGGTGCCATCGATCCTCCCCCGCAAGGGGGAGGTGTCTGGCACTTGCCAGACGGAGGGGGAGGTAAGCGGCAACCGCCGTTCCGTGTCCTCCCCCTCCGTCACCTTCGGCGACACCTCCCCCTTGCGGGGGAGGATCGCTTCGAGCCAATATTCAACCTGCCCGGTTCGGCTTGCCGCGGTACGATCCAGCCTATTCCTAACGCCAGCGTGACGCATTTGTCAGAAGCGTCCGCGTGTCACGCGCTGTAGCGGCCTGAAATCGCAATTTGCCGTTTTCCCTCCGCCGGTTGATACTCGTCCCATGTCGCTCAATCCCGTCTTCTACGATGCAAGTGGCCGCCGGCGTCGGCGCTTTACCTTTGGCGTTGCAGCGTTCGTCGCGTTGCTGCTGCTGTCGATCGCGGTATTCGCGGTGTCGATCGGCGCGGTGCCCACCGCGCCGCTGCTGCCGATCGAGCCGGAGCACCCCGCGCTCCACAAGCTGCCCGCACCGCGTGGTGGGATCCTTCGCGAGACCCGGCGCGACATCAACTACTACGCCCGGCAACTGTTCGGGACGAGCGCGGCCAAGCCCGGTGTCGGCAACGGCGCCAACCCGTCGCTCGCGATCGCCTTTCACGTGCCGTGGGACGAGGCGAGCACCGCGAGCCTCGCGCGGCACGTCGAACAGCTCGACTGGCTGATCCCCGGCTGGGTCTCGATCACCGGCAAGGATCACAAGATCACCGTGTTCCGCGATCAGGCGGGGCGCGATATCCTCAACAAGGCGGTGCATCGCCCGGTGATCCTGCCGATGGTGCAGAACGCGGTCGAAGGAAATTGGGACGGCGCCGGCAGCGCAGCGCTGTTCGCCGATCCGAAGGCACGCGCGGCGTTCCTCGACAAGCTCGTACCGTTCCTCAGCGCGAACCATGCCGGCGGCGTGTTCTACGATTTCGAGGATTTGCCCGCGTCGGCGCAGCCCAACTATCGCGCGTTCCTCGCCGAGACCCGCGCCCGCTTCGCGCCGCGTGGCTGGGTGGTCGCGATCGCAGCGCCGGTCGCGAACCCCGATTGGAGCCTGCCCGCCTACGCCAAGGTAACCGACAAGATCTTCCTGATGGCGTATGACGAGCACGAGACGAGCGGGGCGCCGGGCCCGATCGCGTCGCAACGCTGGTTCGCGCGGATGGTCGCCGATGCGGCGCGCGGCATCCCGCCGTCGAAGCTGGTCGTCGCGATCGGCTCCTACGCTTACGACTGGCATGCCGGGGCCGAGAGCGGCAACGGCGACGCGCTCGACGTCGAGGAAGCGTGGCAGAACGCCGCGGATTCGGGGACGGTGCCGACCTTCGACAAGGCTAGCGGCAACAGCAGCTTCGCCTATTCCGAGGGCGGCGTGCAGCATCAGGTCTGGCTGCTCGATGCGGCGTCGGCGTACAACCAGATCGCATTCCTGCAAAAGGCGGGGCTGGGCAGCGTAGCTCTGTGGCGTCTCGGGTCGGAGGATCCCGGGCTCTGGTCGATCTGGGGTCGCGATCATCGGAAACTGCCGGTGCCCGATTCGATCGACGCCATGCCGGCGGGCACCAACGTCGATATCGAGGGCAATGGCGAGATCCTGAAGATCGCCGCCGAGCCCGTCACCGGCATCCGCGACGCGGTGCCGGCCAAGGACGGTACGATCGCTGACGTCAACTTCACCCGGATGCCGTCGCCCTATGTCGTGATGCGGACCGGCTATCGTCCGAAACAGCTCGCGCTGACCTTCGACGATGGTCCCGATCCCGAATGGACGCCGCAGATCCTCGACATCCTCAAGCGCGAGCATGCGCCGGCGACGTTCTTCGTGATCGGCGAGAATGCGCTGACGCGGCGGTCGCTGCTCGAACGGATGGTCGCCGAGGGGCATGAGATCGGCAGCCACACCTATACGCATCCCAACCTCGCCAACGTCTCGACGCGCCAGGTGAAGTACGAACTCAACGCGACGCAGCGGCTGTTCCAGGCGTTCACCGGACGCTCGCTGCGGCTGTTCCGAGCACCCTATTTCGGCGATGCCGAGCCGAGCACCGCGGACGAAATCCTGCCCGCGCTCGAGGCGCAGCAGCGTGGCTATATCTCGGTCGGCCTGCACGTCGATCCCGACGACTGGAAGCGGCCGGGCGTGCAGGCGATCATCGACCGGACGATCGCCGGCGTCGAGGCGGGCAATCCGGAGCGCAGCGGCAACATCATCCTGCTCCACGATGCCGGCGGCAATCGCGCGGAGACCGTCGCCGCGCTGCCGATCATCATCGATCGGTTACGCGCGATGGGCTACAGCTTCGTGCCCGTCTCGACGCTGGCAGGCCTGTCGCGCGATGCGGCGATGCCGGTGATCTCGTCGAGCGACCGCGTCGCCGCCGTCGCCGATCTCGCGCTGTTCAGCACGCTCGGCGGGATCGTCGTCGCACTCCGCTGGATCTTCGGCATCGCGATCACGATCGGCATCCTGCGCGCCTTGGCCCTCTCCGCGCTCGCGCTGATCCAGGCGCGACGAGAGTTGAAGACCGTGTTCCCGGCGATCGATCCGTCGCGGTTCGTCACTGTGATGATCCCGGCGTTCAACGAGGAGCGCGTGATCGTCCGTGCGGTGCAGGGCGTGCTCGCCTCCGCCGACGTCGCGATCGAGGTGATCGTGATCGACGACGGTTCCAGCGACGGCACCAGCCGCGTCGTTTCCGAATCATTCTCGGGCGATGACCGCGTCCGGTTGCTGACACTGGAGAATGGCGGCAAGGCACGCGCGCTCAACCGCGGGCTCGAACTTGCGCGCGGCGAGATCGTGATCGCGCTCGATGCGGATACGCAGTTCGAGCCGATGACCATCGCGCGCCTCGCCCGGTGGTTCGACGATCCGAAGCTCGGCGCGGTCGCCGGCAACGCGAAGGTCGGCAACCGCGTCAATCTGATCACCAAGTGGCAGGCGCTGGAATACATCACCGCGCAGAATCTCGAACGGCGTGCGCTCGCGCGGCTGAACGCGATGACCGTGGTGCCGGGTGCGGTCGGTGCGTGGCGGCTCGAGGCGATCCGCAGCGTCGGCGGCTATCCCGACGATACGCTCGCCGAGGACCAGGACCTGACGATCGCGATCCAACGACACGGCTGGGCGGTGAAATACGACCAGTTCGCGATCGCCTGGACCGAGGCCCCGGAGACGATGCGGGCGCTGGCGAAACAGCGGTTCCGCTGGGCGTTCGGGACGCTGCAATGCCTGTACAAGCACCGCTCGGCGATCGGCAGCTCGCATCCGCGGGGGCTCGGCTGGGTCGGCTTGCCGCAGGCGATCGTGTTCCAGATCGTGCTGGCGTCGATCTCGCCGATCATCGATCTCGCGCTGCTGGTCAGCTTCGCCTCGACCTATCTGTCCGTGCAGGCACATGGTTGGGAGCAGACCAGCCACGACGTCTATACGATGCTTGCCTATTGGCTGATCTTCACGGCGATCGACCTGCTCGCCGCGACGATCGCGTTTGCGCTGGAGCGGAAGGAGCGCTGGCGGCTGCTCTGGCTGCTGATCCCGCAGCGGATCGGGTATCGCCAGGTTATGTATTACGTCGTGTTGAAGGCGATCGCGCAGGCGTTGCGCGGGCCGCTGGTCGGCTGGGGCAAGCTGGCGCGGACGGGGCGGGTGACGGCGAACTAGGCCGGATCGACATTCAATTTGGCTCGCAAGATTTGACCCCCGTCACCCCGGACTGGTTCCGGGGTCCACGGTTCCGCAAACCAAATTCTATCGATTTTGCGGCACGGTGGACGCCGGAACCAGTCCGGCATGACGAAGAAACGAGCTGATTGGGCGGGGCAAACTGAATGTCGACGAGCCCTGAGGCGAAGGGCCATGCTTAGAGGCTGTCGGTGGCCTCGGCGTACGCGTAGCGCGTGTCACCCGTTGCGGGAACGTTCGGCGCGCGACGGAACGAGTTCGAGGGCAGGATCGTACGTCCGTTTCGCGGTAGCGCGGGGCGATCGCTGCGCCCTATAGCGGTGGTGACGGGTTCGAGGAGTCCACACAGGTGAAACATTCGCTGCGGCTGGTTCTGGCCGCTTCGCTGATCGGTGCGCCGGTGGCGGCGCAGGCGCAGCGGCGCCCACCGCTCGTGCTGGCGGCGGCCTCGTTGCAGGAATCGCTCACCGCTGCGGCCGATGCGTGGGCGAAACAGGGCCATGCGAAGCCGACGATCTCGTTTGCGGCGTCGTCGGCATTGGCGCGACAGGTCGAGGCCGGCGCGCCCGCCGACCTGTTCGTGTCGGCCGACGAGGACTGGATGAACGCACTGGCGAAGAAGAACCTGATCGTCGCCTCGACGCGCGTGACGTTCCTCGGCAACCGGCTGGTCGTCGCGGCACCGGCGGGCAGCATTGTCCGCATCCCGGTCCGTCCGCCTGCCGCGCTCGTTCGCGTACTGACCGCCGGACCGCTCGCGATGGCGGATACCGCGGTGCCGGCGGGGAAATACGGGCAGGCGTCGCTGGAGAAGCTCGGCGTCTGGAAGCAGGTTTCGCCGAAAGTGGTGCGCGCGGAGAATGTTCGCGCGACGCTGGCGTTGATCGAGCGCGGCGCGGCGCCGCTCGGGATCGTCTACGCGACCGATGCAAAGGCGTCCGCCAAGGTCCGGATCGCAGGCGTTTTTCCCGAGAACACGCACCCGGCGATCACCTATCCGGTCGCACGGCTGAAGACATCGACCAACCCCGAGGCCGAGGCATTCCGGCGCTTCCTCGTCTCACGCGCGGGCAAGGCGATCTTCGTGCGCTACGGATTCTCCGCGCGCTAGATGCTCGATGCGGCCGAATGGGAGATCGTCGCACTGTCGCTGAAGGTCGGCGGGGTAGCGATGCTGGTGACCCTGCCGGTCGCCTTCACGCTGGCCTGGCTGCTCGCGCGCCTCCGGTTTCCGGGCAAGGTGATCGTCGATGCTGCGATCCATCTGCCGCTGGTGGTGCCGCCGGTAGTGACCGGATGGCTGCTGCTGCTCGCGTTCGGGCCCAATGGGCCGATCGGCGGCTGGTTGCAGGATTGGTTCGGGATCACCGTGCTGTTCCGCTGGACCGGCGCAGCGATCGCGGCGGGGGTGATGGCGTTGCCGCTGATGGTGCGGGCGATGCGGATCTCGATCGAGGCGGTCGACCGGCGGCTGGAGAACGCCGCGCGGACGCTGGGGGCGGGGCCGTGGCGCGTATTCTGGACGCTGACGCTGCCGCTCAGCATTCCCGGCGTGCTGGCGGGCGCGGTGCTCGGCTTCGCGCGGTCGATCGGTGAGTTCGGCGCGACGATCACGTTCGTCTCCAACGTGCCGGGTGAGACGCAGACCTTGCCGCTGGCGATCTACTCGGCCTTGCAACAGCCGGGGGCGGACGCGCTGGTCTGGCGATTGTCGTGCGTATCCGTTGGCTTGTCGCTCATTGCTCTGATCGCGTCGGAACTACTTACGCGGCGCGCGGGACGGGGGCTCCATGTCCTTTGAGATCGCTATCGAGAAGCGGCTCGGCGATGCGCTGGTATCGCTGACGCTCGACGCGGGCGAGGGTGCGACCGTGTTGTTCGGTCCCTCGGGCGTCGGCAAGTCGAGCGTCCTGAACATGGTCGCCGGACTGCTCCGCCCCGATCGCGGACGGATCGCGATCGACGGCGAGACATTGTTCGGCGACGGCATCGACGTGCCCCCCGAACG
>JAJNQF010000112.1 GCA_021154945.1 Sphingomonas sp. | reverse complement strand
CGCTGATCCAGACTAAAAGCGATGGTTGAACGTCTTTAGGTTCAGCTTTGGGGCCGACAATCGTACGGGCACCCCGCCCTTGTTCTCCCGCGAAGGCGGTAGCCCAGTCTGGATCCCCGCCTTGGCGGGGAAACAAATCTTGGGTGTTCGACCGAGATAGCGGTCGAACCAGTCCGGGATGACGGCGCTATTGGGCTATAATGACCGGCAACCGCTGAACATCGATCCGCCTAGACCTTCTTCGCCTTCGGCTTTCGGTTTCGGCAGCGGCAATTCCGCGGTCGAGATGCGGACGAGGTCGGCTAGCCAATCTGCGTCGTCCCAACGGTCGGCGTCGACCAGCAGGCACGGTTTCGCCCCTGGATAGGGCGACGCCTCGTCGATCGCGCCCGCAAACGCGCGACCGCCTGCGGTCGGTTTCACGAACAACTGGTCGTCGCAGATCATCGCGACCATCCGGCCATCGCAATAGAGTCCGTATTCGCCGAACATAGGCTTTGCGGAGACATCCCCTGCCGCGGCGAGCTGGTCGACGATAAACGCGACGGTTTTGCGATCGGATGCCATCCGCCAATGCTGGCAGATCGGTCCGCAGATGGCGAGTCCTGGCCCATATTGGCGTTTCGCTTGCGACGACGCGCCCGCGCGCGCAAAACTCGGCAAAACAGGAGACGGATATGCGTGACTTCGACATCGTCATCTACGGGGCGACCGGGTTCACCGGTCGGCTGGTCGCCGAATATCTCGTCCAGACCTACCCGACCGGCGTCCGCTGGGCGATGGCCGGCCGCTCGCTGACGAAGCTCCAGGAGGTCCGCGATCTGATCGGTGCGCCCGCCGACACGCCGCTGATCACCGCCGACTCCGACACCCCCGCCAGCCTTCGCGCGATGGCGGAGCGGGCCACCGTCGTCATTTCCACGGTCGGACCATACCAGCTTTACGGCTCCGACCTCGTCGCCGCCTGCGCCGCGACCGGCACGGGTTATGTCGACCTGTGCGGCGAGCCGGCTTGGATGCGCCACATGATCGACGCGCACGAAGGCGAAGCGACGCGCACCGGCGCCCGGATCGTGTTCTCGTGCGGGTTCGACTCGATCCCCTTCGATCTCGGCGTGCTGACGTTACAGGACGCCGCGAAGGCCAAATACGGCATCCCAGCGCCCCGCGTGAAAGGCCGCGTGCGCAAAATGCAGGGCACGTTCTCGGGCGGCACCGCGGCCAGCCTCAAGGCGACACTCGCCGCCGCCGCCCGCGATCCGGGCATCGTCAAGCTGCTGACCAGCCCGTTTGCGCTGACGCCGGGTTTCAGCGGACCGCACCAGCCGACCGGGCTGATCCCCGAATACGACACGACCATCTCCGCGTGGGTAGCACCCTTCGTGATGGCGCCGATCAACACCAAGAACGTCCACCGCACCAATTTCCTGCTTGGCGAGGCCTATGGCGCGGACTTCGTCTATGACGAGATGATGGTCGCCGGGCTCGGCGATCTCGGCAAGGTGGCGGCCGAGGCGATCGCGAAGTTCAACCCGTTCTCGGGCGACAAAGGGCCGAAGCCCGGCGAGGGACCATCGAAGGAGGAACGCGACGCCGGCCATTACGATCTGCTGTTCGCAGGTCTGATGCCCGACGGCGAGCGGATCGATGCGGTCGTCACGGGCGATCGCGATCCAGGCTATGGCTCGACCAGCAAAATGATCGCCGAGGCGGGGCTGTGCCTCGTGCAGGACGTCGAGGGCGACGGCGGGATCTGGACGCCGGGCGCGCTGATGGGCACGAAACTGCGCGATCGGTTGGTGGCAAAGGCGGGGCTGAGCTTTACGGTCGGGTAATGTGACGGGGTGTTGCGTCTACTGCTTACCGGCTCACTCCGTCACCCCGGACCTGTTCCGGGGGCCACCGATCAGCAAACTCGTCGGCGGCAGAGTAGGCGGAACGGTGCATGCCGGAACAAGCCCGGCATGACGAATACCGGGCAATTCTGATCAACGCCCCCCCCGTCACCCCTCCCCGGTCCCTCAGCCCGCGCGAACACCGTGGCCGCGGCGGCTGCACTGGCGACCACGCCCGACGTCGCCGCAATCGCCGCGGCCCGCCTGCGCACGGCACCGCGAAACGCGCCGAGCCTGCCTGCGTCGAGATGATAGCGCCCCGCGCCGTCTTCGACGATCGCGCCATAGCCGCACAGGCGTCGAAACGTACGCTGGTCAGCCGGTTCATATGCGATCGCGCGCGCAGCCGTCGTCGCCTTCGCTGCGACGAAATCATTGACGATCCGCCGCCGCGACCGGCCTAGACCTAATCTCCACATACCAGTCTCCCCCGCTCAGACGTCGCATAACGCGGGGGGTTTGCGCAAATCCTAACGCCGCTTGCCCTGATGCCGGATGTTCGCCGGGCGTCCGCGCCGCTTGATCTCTCGCGCCGGCTTGCGTCCGCCGCGCATCGGGGGCGCAGCGCCTTTCCCCTCGGGCATCTCGAAGCGCAACGCCCCCGATACCGGGTTCGCCTCCGCCAGCCGCAGCTCCAGCGTCTGGCCTTGCGCGAAGACGTCGCCGCTATGCTCGCCGGTCAGCGTCCGCGCACCCTCGTCGAAGCGGAAATACTCGCCGCCCAGGTCGCGCACCGGCATCAGGCCATCGCCGCCGATCCCCTCGACCGTCGCGAAGAAACCGAAGTTCGTCACGCCGGTGATCCGCACGTCCATAACCTGGCCGACGCGCTCCGACAGGAACGCCGCGACATAGCGATCGGTGGTGTCGCGCTCCGCCTCCATCGCCCGGCGTTCGAGCCGGCTGATGATCTCGCCAACCGACTCCATGTTGGCCGCGTCGTCCGCCGGCAGCCCGCCCTCGCCGAGCTCATAGGCGGACACCAGCGAGCGGTGGACGAGCAGATCGGCATAACGCCGGATCGGCGACGTGAAGTGCGCGTAACTGCCGAGGCTCAGCCCGAAATGCCCATGATTGCCGGGCGCGTAATAGGCCTGGGTCTGCGTACGAAGGATCTGCTCCATCACCTGTGGCCGAAAATCGGCATTGCCGATCCGCTCGATGATATGGTTGAAGGTCGCCGGACGCACGACCTGCCCCAGCGCGAACGGCACGTCGAACGTCTCGAGATACTCCTTCAGCGCCATCAACTTCTCGCGGCTCGGCGGCTCGTGGATCCGGTACATGACCGGCGCCTTCTTCGCCTCCAGCGCCTTGGCGGCGGCGACGTTGGCGGCGATCATATAGTCCTCGATCAGCCGGTGGGCATCGAGCCGTTCGCGCGGCGATACCGACATGATCCGACCCTTCTCGTCGAGCACGACACGACGTTCGGGCAGATCGAGGTCGAGCGGCGCACGCGCATCGCGCGCCTTGGCGAGCGCATGCCAGCACGCCCAGAGTGGCTGCAACACGGCCAGCATATCTCCCCTCCCGTCTTCGGGAGGGGTCGGGGGAGGGGCTTCCTGACTCACGGTAGAATCGAGTGCGGCACCGCCCTCCCCCGACCCCTCCCGCAAAGCGGGAGGGGAGGAAGAGTCGATGATCGCCTGCGCCTCCTCATACGCCAGGTTCGCCGCGATGCGCACGACCGCCCGCGTAAACCGCCACGACTTCAGCGACCCATCCTTGCCGATCCGCAAATGACACGCGAGTGCCGCCCGGTCCGCGCCCTCGTTCAGCGAGCACACCTCGGCCGACAGGATCTCGGGCAGCATCGGCACGACCCGGTCGGGGAAATACACCGAGTTCCCGCGCCGCCGCGCCTCGCGGTCGACCTCGGACTTCGGCCGCACATAGAAACTCACATCGGCGATCGCGACAATCGCCTTCCACCCGCCAGCGTTGGAGGGATCGTCATCGGCCTCCGCCCACACCGCATCGTCATGATCCCGCGCATCCTCGGGATCGATCGCGACGATGGGCAGATCGCGCAGATCCTCGCGGCCCTCTCCCAGTGGCAACTTCGAAACCCGCTCAGCCTCGTCGAGCGCCTCCTGCGAAAACACGTCCGGGATCCCGAGCTTGTGGATCGCGATCAGCGAGAAGCTGCGCGCCGCAAACGGATCGCCCAGCTTCGACACGACGCGCGCGGCAATCTTCGGCGGCTTTCCCGCGAGTTCCGCCAGCACGAGATCGCCCGGTGCCGCGCCGCCCGCATCAGCCACCGCAAACTCGCGCCGCTCACGCTTGTCGACGCCGGTCAGCCACAGCCGCCCACCATCCTCGCGCAACACGCCAAGCACCTGTTCGGAGGCAGGGGCGAGCACCTTCATCGGATGCGCGATCCAGCCGTTCCCCGCCTCCTCGGTCCGCGCAAGGATCCGCTCGCCGACCTCCAGCGCACCCCGCTTGCGCTCGCGTACGCGCAAACGCGGCGGCGGCACGCCTTCCGCTTCCCAGCGCTCGGGCACCGCCCAGACATTGCCGCCATCGTCGACGTCCGCGATCCGCAGCACCGTCACCTTCGGGATGCCGCCCATCTTGTGGAACGCGCGACCGGGGGCGCTGTCGATCAGCCCCTCGTCGGCCATGTCCTTGAGCAGCGCCTTCAGCCCGATCTTGTCCTGAGCGCTGAGCCCGAAGCCCTTGGCGATCTCGCGCTTGCCCGCGGGCACGTCGGAATTGGCGATGAAGTCGAGGATGTGCTCGCGCGTGGGAAGACCGGCTTTTGGTTTGTACATGGCACAAAGATAAGGACGCCGACCCGTTCCGTCACCCCGGAACCGCTCCGCGATTCCGCCGTAGCGCGCCCGGCGCTGGAACGACGCGCGATTGGGCAAGAGCGACTGCGTATCATCGAACCGGTACGCCGGGCTGCTGACGCGCACCACACCGATAGACCATACTTTCGAGCAATCGGTACGCAATCTCGCTTTAACGCTTGCAACACACCCAGATAGGCATAGTCTGTTGAAAACAGCATAGGAGAGAGATCATGGCAATGTCCCTGAAGCTCGAAGCGGACCCCGAGGACAAGAACCTCGTCATCCTGCAGAGCCTTATCTGCCTGCTGCGCGAGAAGAACGTGCTATCGCGCGCGGATATCGAGGAGCTGTGTGACAAGGTCCAGGCGCGGGTAGTCAATCATGACAGCGATCCGCTGCCCTGCCAGATGGAAGGCGCACGTGCCGCAGCAACCGAAGTCGCGCAGATCGGCGACTATATCGGGCGTAAATACGGCGGGAAGCACCGTCGTTCGCTGTAACGCAGCAGACCGATCGACAACGACGCGGGGATAGCCACGCGGCGCCAACTGGCCGCCAGCGATCTCATCGATCCCCGGTGCAGGTAAAGATTTCCCCGTGGGGGCGACCGGACGGACACAGCGGGTCTTCGAATCGGCTGGCGAGTGTCGATCGGTCGGGCATCGTCAGTTATGCGGCCGTCACGTAGACATGCGGTTGATGCCCGGTGATCTCTGCCACCCGTCCGTTAAAAGCTCGACCGCTCCCCCGCGAACGCGCAGGGTCCAAAGCTCACTCGCTACGTGGCCCGGCCCCCGCCCCCCCGCCCTCGCGGGCGACTTAGGTGGTCAATCAGCCAGCGACTTTAGCTCGCAACGAAGCACGTCTCGCCCGCCACGCGCAACCGACCGCAGATATCCGCCGCCTGGTTCGCGCTGCCCGCATTGACGCGCAGCCGGTACAGCGTGCGCCCCCCCGTCGCGACCGGCTGGACCGACTTGCCCAGCGCCGCGATATAGGCGAACCGCTTCGAGAAATTCGTCCATGCCGCGTTGGCGACCGCCTCGCTCGGATAGGCGCCGAGCTGGACCAGCGAGCCACCCGTCGCCGCGTTCGCGGTGCCCGAGCGTGACGGCGCCATCGGTGCGGCGGCGACCAGACGGCCGCTCGAGGCCGGCACCTGTGCGACGGCGTTGCGACCTGCCACGTCGGAGGTCTTGGGCGCCACCGCACGCTTGCCGTCGACCGGCGCTTCCGGCACGCCGCGCAGGTCGATCGCGCCACTGCCCGACTTGCCCGCGCTCGTCGCGATGGCCGAGTCGCCCTCGCCCTTGACCTTCAGACCGCCGGCATCGTCAGGCTTGACCTTATAGTCGCCCTCTTGCGCGGCGATCAGCTGGCCGTCGCCCGTGGGTGTGCGCTGTTGCAGCTTGTAGATGCCGAAGATGATCGCTGCGAGCACCGCCAAGCCGAGTACGACCAGCGCGATCACGCGGCCGATGCCAACCGTGTCCTGCTCGTCCGGCTCGACGGTTTCGAGCCAAGGGAGCCGGTCTTCCTCGCGCAGATCCATGTCGTCGGCCATCACTTCATCTCCGAAACCGCTTCGACACCCATGATGGCGAGGCCATTATGAATAATCTGCCCTATAGCGGACGCCAAGAAAAGCCGTGCGGCCGTCGCCTGCGGATCCTCGATCACAAGGAAGCGGCGATCGGGACGGTCGTTGCCGACATTCCACAGCGCATGGAAGGCCGCCGCCAAGTCATAGAGATAGAACGCGATTCTATGCGGCTCGCGCGCCGTGGAGGCAATCTCGACAAGCCGTGGAAACTGCGCCGCGAGCTGCACGAGCGCAAGTTCGTCCGTATCAAGCCGGGACAAATCGGCCGCAATCGGCGTAATTCCCGCCTCTTCCGCGCGCCGATGGAGCGATGCGATGCGGGCGTGTGCGTACTGGACGTAGAAAACCGGGTTGTCCTTCGACGCCTCGACCACCTTGGCGAAGTCGAAATCCATCTGCGCGTCCGACCGCCGCGTCAGCATCGTGAAGCGGACGACGTCCTTGCCGACTTCGCGCACGACGTCGGCGAGCGTGACGAAATTGCCCGAGCGCTTCGACATCTTGACCGGCTCGCCGTTGCGCAGCAGCCGGACCATCTGGACGAGCTTCACGTCGAACCGCGTCTTGCCGCCGGTCAGCGCCGCCACCGCCGCGACGATCCGCTTCACGGTGCCGCCATGATCCGCGCCCCAGATGTCGATCAGCTGGTCGGCGCTCTGGCTCTTCTGGAAATGATAGGCGAGATCGGCGCCGAAATAGGTCCACGACCCATTCGACTTCTTGATCGGGCGATCCTGGTCGTCGCCGAACTGCGTCGAGCGGAACAGCGGCAGCTCGACCGGCTCCCAATCGTCGGGCGTCTCGCCCTTCGGCGCTTCGAGCACACCGTCATAGACGAGATCGCGCGACCGCAGCTCCGCCTCAGCCGCTTCGGGCTTCTTTGCGGCCTGCAGTTCGGCCTCGGACGAGAACACCTCGTGCTCGATCCCAAGCAGCGCGAGATCGGCGCGGATCACCACCATCATCGCCGCGACCGCCTGCGTGCGGAAGACGGCGAGCCATTCGCTCTCGGGCGCGCCGACGTAGCGGCCGCCGAACTCCTTCGCGAGCGACTGGCCGACGGGGACGAGATAGTCGCCGGGATACAGGCCCTCGGGGATCTCGACGGTCTCGCCGAGCGCCTCGCGGTAGCGCAGGTGGACCGAGCGCGCGAGCACGTCGACCTGGCCGCCCGCGTCGTTGACGTAATATTCGCGGATCACCCGGTGCCCGGCGAATTCGAGCAGGCTGGCCAGTGCATCGCCGACCACCGCACCCCG
>JAJNQF010000109.1 GCA_021154945.1 Sphingomonas sp. | reverse complement strand
GGGGGTTAGCGCTTAGGCCCGAGTTACCGCGGCGCCATCCGGATCGCGCCATCGAGCCGCACGTCCTCGCCGTTGAAATACCCGCACTCGATCATCGTCAGCGCGAGCGCCGCAAACTCCTCCGGCCGCCCCAAACGCTTGGGAAACGGCACCGACGCGGCCAGCGCATCGCGGACCGGCTGTGGCGCCGCAGCCAGCAACGGCGTATCGAAGATCCCCGGCAGGATCGTGTTCACCCGGATCCCCTCACTCATCAAATCCCGCGCGATCGGCAGGGTCATGCCGACCACGCCGGCCTTCGACGCGGAATAGGCGGCCTGGCCCATCTGGCCATCCTCCGCCGCGGCGCTCGCGGTGTTGACGATCGCCCCCCGCTCGCCGTCCTCGCCCGGCTCCAGCGTCAACATCCCCGCCGCCGATTTGGCGAGACAGCGGAACGTGCCGACGAGGTTGATCTGGATGATCCGGTCGAACGCATCGAGCGGGAAATGCTTGATCGAGCCGTCCTGCTTCGATCGCCCCGCTGTCTTGGCGGCATTACCGGTGCCTGCGCAATTGACCAGGATCCGCTCTTGGCCGTGCGCCGCGCGTGCCACCGCAAACCCCGCATCGACGCTGTCGTCGGAAGTAACGTCGACCTTGCAGAACACCCCGCCGATCTCCGCCGCGAGCCCTTCGCCCTTGTCCGCCTGAAGGTCGAAGATCGCCACCTTTACCCCCTTGGCGGCCAGCGCGCGCGCAGTCGCCGCGCCCAATCCCGACGCGCCGCCGGTCACCACGGCAGCACTGTTTGCGAGGTCCATGCATCTCTCCTGTCAAAGCCCCGGGATCCGCGCCCCGGTTGCAGAACATTAGTTATGCCGGTATTCGAGGCTTGCCAAGCCGGCATGTCGCTGAGGATCCGCCGATGAGCCACGCCATGTTGCAGAACGCCAGCGCGCACTGGCTCCCGCGTCAGCGAAAGGGCACGCTCGATCACATCCCGGGCAATTACGGCCTGCCGTTCTTCGGCAACACCTTCAAACTGCTCGCCGATCCGATCGCGTTCTCCGAGACCATGGCGGCGCGGTACGGCCCGGTGTATCGCAATCGCGCGCTCGGCGGCACCGGCGTCAACCTGCTCGGCCCCGACGCGAACGAACTGGTGCTGTTCGACCGCGACAAGATCTTCTCGTCCGAACAGGGCTGGGGACCGGTGCTCAACCTGCTGTTCCCGCGTGGCCTGATGCTGATGGACTTCGACAAGCATCGCGCCGACCGGAAAACGCTGTCGGTCGCCTTCAAGCCCGAGCCGATGCGGCATTACGCGACCGAACTCGATGCGGGAATCGAGGCGGCGATCGGTGGCTGGGCCGGGCAGACATTGCGCTTCTACGATGTGGTGAAAAAGCTAACACTCGATCTCGCTGCGACCAGTTTCCTGGGCGTGCCGCTCGGCGCGGAAGCGGACAAGATCAACCAGGCGTTCGTCGACGAGGTACAGGCAAGCGTCTCGCCGATCCGCAAGCCCTGGCCTGGCACGCAGATGCGTAAGGGCGTCAAGGCGCGCGCGTATCTGATCGACTTCTTTGAGCGCGAGATCCCCGCGCGACGCACCGGCAACGGCCAGGATTTCTTCTCGCAATTCTGCCGCGCGACCGATGACGACGGCGCGCCGCTCACCGCGCTGGCGATCGCCGACCACATGAACTTCCTGATGATGGCCGCGCACGACACGATCACCTCGTCCGCGACGAGCCTTGTCATGCTGCTCGCGCGGAACCCCGAGTGGCAGGATCGGTTGCGCGAGGAAGTCGCCGCTCTCGACCCCGCCGTGCCGCTGACCGAGCAGCTCGATCGCCTGATCCTCACCGAATATGCGTTCAAGGAATCGCTGCGGATGATGCCACCCGTCCCGTCGATCCCGCGCCGCGCACTGAAGGCTTTCAGTTTCGGCGGGTATGATATTCCGGCGGGGACCAGCGTCGGCGTCGGCATCACCTACACGCACCGCATGGCCGAATATTGGCCCGATCCCGACCGCTTCGACCCGCTCCGCTTCACGCCAGAAGCATCGAAGGGCCGCCACCGGTTCGCGTGGGTGCCGTTCGGCGGCGGCGCACACATGTGCATTGGGCTGCACTTCGCGACGATGCAGATGCGGCTGCTGATCGCACACCTGCTCACGCGCTACCGGATCGAGGCGGCGGCAGGCAGCGGCGATGCGTGGCAGGTCTTCCCGATCCCGCGCCCGAAGGACGGTTTGCCGGTGACGTTCGTACCGCTTGCCTCCACGTAATAATGTGTCATCGTAACGCGGTTCATTCGAAGGAGCCGCCCGTTGCGCTTGACCCTAGCTATACTCCTGCTCGCGGCGACGCCGGCCTTTGCCCAGCAACAGCCGGCCGCGCCGACACCCGCGCCGATGCCCGATGGCCCGACGCGCAACTTCACCGGGAGTGACCTGTTCGGGCTGACGATCGCGGCCGATCCGCAGATCAGCCCGGACGGCAAGACGATCGTCTATGTCCGCCGGACCGGCGACGTGATGACCGACAGGATGCAGTCGTCGCTATGGCTGATCGACGTCGCGAGCGGTCGCCAGACGCCATTCGCCACCGACGGCAGCAGCCCGCGCTGGTCGCCTGATGGTATGCGCATCGCGTATGCCGCACGCGACGGAGAGGGATCGCAGCTGTTCGTCCGCTGGATCGACGGTGCGCAGAGCGCGCGCGTGACGAGTTTTCCCGGCGATCCGCAGGCGCTCGCCTGGTCGCCCGACGGCACCAAGCTCGCCTATATCGCGACGGTAGCAGGCGAGGGGACCAAGCTCGGCACGCAGCCGCCCAAGCCCGAGGGCGCGAAATGGGCCGAGCCGCTGACGATCATCGACCGGGTCAACTACCGCAACGACGGGCCGGGCTATGTGAAGCCGGGCTACGACCATCTGTTCGTGGTCGGCGCCGACGGGGGCGCGGCACGGCAGCTCACCTACGGCAAGTTCGACGACGGGGGCCCGCTCTCGTGGACGCCCGATGGCCGCAGCATCGTCTTCGCGGCGATCCGTGGGCCCGCCGCCGATCGCCAGGTTATGAACTCCGACGTGATCGCGGTCGATGCGATGAGCGGCATGATGCGGACGTTGACGACGCGCGACGGTCCCGACGCGCAGCCGCGCGTGTCGCCAGATGGCTCGAAGATCGCGTGGCTCGGCTTCGACGACAAGCGCCGCAGCTACGAGAACACGCAGCTCTATGTCGGTGATCGCGACGCCGCCTCGCCGCGCTCGCTCACCGCCACGCTCGACCGTGCGATCGAGGATGCGGTGTGGGCCGCCGATGGTCGCAGCCTGTATGCGAGCTACGACGATCACGGCCGGCGCCGCGTTGCGCGCGTCGGTGTGGATGGCCGCGTCACGCCGCTGATCGACAACGTCGCGGGCGGCGGGCTCGACCGGCCCTATACCGGCGGCGAGTTCTCGGTCTCGAAGGGCGGGACGATCGCCTATACCGGCGGCGATGCGAGCGCCCCCGCCGATGTCTGGGTGCTGGCGGGCGGCAAGCCGCGGCGCCTGACGACGCTCAACGCGGTGCTGACCGGATCGAAGGCGCTCGCGTCGGTGCGGAAGATCGCGGTGACCGCGCCCGATGGTCGGCCGATCGACGCATGGCTCGCCACCCCGCCGGGACGCGTCGCGGGGCAGCGCGTGCCGCTGATTCTCGAGATCCACGGTGGTCCGAACGCCGCCTACGGCCCCGGCTTCGCGACCGACATGCAGCTCTACGCCGCGGCCGGCTACGCAGTCCTCTGGACCAACCCGCGCGGCTCGACCTCCTATGGCGCCGAGTTCGCGAACCTGATCGACAAGACCTATCCGGCGGCCGATTACGACGACCTGATCGCCTCGGTCGATGCAGCGATCGCGGACGGCACCGCCGACCCCGACAATCTGTTCGTGACCGGCGGCTCGGGCGGCGGGCTGCTGACCGCGTGGATCGTCGGCAAGACCGACCGGTTCAAGGCAGCCGCGACGCAGAAGCCGGTGATCAACTGGATCAGCGAGGCGCTGACGATGGACAACACGCTGTTCACCTCGCGCTACTGGTTCACCAAGCTGCCGTGGGAGGATCCGATGAG
>JAJNQF010000105.1 GCA_021154945.1 Sphingomonas sp. | reverse complement strand
CGTTCTCTAAGCGAGCTTCTGCAACGATATCCGACTCGAATTTTTGTTCGTAGATCAGCCCTTTCAAGCAAATTTCTCGGTCAGCGCCATTGGGTTTCAGGATCAGGTAGTTCGTTCCCCTCCTGATCACCTGACCGATTTCCGAGAGGGCGTTGACGACGTCCTCACGGTCATTGATCTCGCCCGCGTCTATCCGCTTGGTCAGCCACTCGGTGATTTCCTGTCGAGGGCTTTTTTCAACGGGGACTTTCCGTCCTGGACTCACCAGCCGAGACCGAGCACGATCATCCGGACGAGACCATCCGTATTTGAAATTGAGATAGTCTCGTAGTCGGTCGAACGTCGATTGCCAACCCGGCGGTGCGATGTTCAGTGATTTTCCGGTTACCAGATCGACACGTGCGGACAGAACGTGAATATGCTTTCCGCCGTCTTCATCGACGTGCAGGACAGCGCACCACGCATAGCGGTCTGGTCTGAGGCCTGGCCAAGCCGTCCTCTCGAACGCCACAAGCACAGACTCGATCTGCTGATCCGTCGGCGAATCATCGATGTGCCAGGCGATGACTCCTGAGGTGTAACGGTGCCTGAAGCGCAGCGAATCGATAAGCTGCCCCAGCAACGCTGGATCACCTCGCAGTACCTTGACGCTTGCCCTCTTATGGCCCGAGTGGTCTACATCGCTGAGCAGATAGCGGACGGCTTTACGGCCGCTCCCAGTTCCATGTCGCAGAAATTTCTGATGCATCAGTCGACCCCGCCGATGCGATGGAGATGCGCTTCGATCCCTGCGATGTGACGAACAAGCAGCGCATGCTCCGGCGGGGGCGACGAATTCAACGCACGTGCAATCTGATTGAGGTTCTGGCTGATTCGCAACAGCTGCCGGAGAAGCTCCGGGTCCGCAACCGGTGTGTGACGCGGCCGGCCATGTAGCTTCGCTGCGGTACCACTGGGCGCAATTTGCACCCGGATCCAGTCCGACAAGCCGACGCCAGCTGCCTCGGACGAGGCGCGGAATGCGCGAGCCTCATCTGGCGACACCCGCAGCGAGATGGTGGTCGATCGCCGGGACCTAGTGGCTCGTTTTAATCTTGCGTTGCCCCGGTCAGGGGCTGCCTTAGTCCGCTCGCCAGACCTCGTCGATGAGCCGCTCGGGCGTATTACACGGGTAGGCTTGCTAACAGCAACAAGACCGTCCTTACCGTTGTGACTATCAGCGACGACCTGATGGTCGGTCGGTTGCGATCCGATGCCAGTAGTCATGGCTAGTCAGCCGACTCTGCCCACTGATTCGACTTCGCCGGACCGACTGCTTCCGTCTCCTCGCCATTGCAGATACGCCGTCTCTTGCGATACGCCTCGACCAGTTGCGCCATGTCCTCACGATGCACAAGATTATCCAGCTGTCCCTGATCGATTGCCGACATCACCGCAGCCCCAACTGCGAGCTTCCATTTGTGCATCTCCTCCTTCGCACGGCGTGCATTCGCAGCAATCAGCTGCTTGCGTTTTGCGTTCAGCTCTTCGATTTGCTGATTGATTGACGCGAGATTTGGCATTGCGGGCTCTTCCTGTTTGTCTGTACAGGGATATCAAACCGCATCTTGAATCCGCTAACACCTTTTTACCGAGAGTCGTTGCATTTCGAGAGTGTTGGGAAGAGAGCGCCCAATCTTCCGCCCCAAGCATCCAAGCTGGTGAAAGATCGGCTGCAGGACGCGCCATGACGTAGGTCGTGTATTTCAATGGAGCGGCCCGGGCTTGGGCCACCACATCAGCAACCGGAACATGTCCTGGACGACCCCGGATAGATCGATCGGCTGATCAGGCGTTGGATGTCCGGGATCGGGGTCCTTGGCCGGCACCGGATGGACGTCCACCGGCCTGATTCCGAGATGCGCCAGCTTGACCTCGATGTTCGACGCCTCATCCTCCACTTCGCTGTTCGCCGAATCGTAGGCATCCTCGAGGATCTTCCGGATCGCTCTTGGCGGATGCACGGCGATCGAGCGGACGACCGCGTCGCTCAGCGGCCTGAACATGTCAGCGATGCCTTCCGATTCGTCACGGATCAGCCGGTCCACCGACCTGACTACCGTCGGCATCTCGTCCGGCGTCGGAAGTCGGATGTTGACCAAGGTCATGCGGCTCAGCATCTCCGGCCGGATCTGGTTCCGGTTGTTCGACGCCAGGATCAGCGAGAGCGGTCGGATATCGATCTCGAGATCCAGGAATTCATCGCGGAATCGCGCGGCTGAGTGGCCTTCTGCCGATTCCGCCGATGTCGGTCCACGATTCCGCGTGATGTCGGTCCAGTGTTCCGGTGCAAGCCGGTCCAGTAGGGACGGGACTGGAAATACTTTGGGTAGTTGAAGGGGCCGCGTCAATTCGACGATGCGGTCAGCGGCTTCGTGGTCTTTCGCTTCCGCATGGATTCGCCGGTGAGATTGAGCCGGTAAGCGTTGTGGACGAGCCGGTCGAGGATGGCGTCGGCGAGCGTCGGATCACCGAGATAGTCGTGCCACTGTTCGACCGGAAGCTGGCTGGTGATCAGCGTGGACTTCTTGTCGTAGCGATCGTCGAGGATCTCCAGCAGATCGCGCCGGGTCTGGTCGGTGAGCGGGGTCAGGCCGAAATCGTCGAGGATCAGCAAGTCGACCTTGGCGAGACTGCGGAAGAAGCTGGATCGGTTGTTCATGGCGGTGGCGCGGGTGAGTTCGTCGACCAGGCGCGGCAGGCGGTAGAAGCGCACGGTGTGATCGATGCGGCAGGCAGCATGGCCGATGGCGCAGGCGATCCAGGACTTGCCGACACCGGTGGGGCCTGCGATCAGGACATTCAGATGCTCGGTGATCCAGGCCAGGCTGGTGATCGGCGTCAGCGCCGTCTTCTGCAGACCCCGCGGTGTGCGGGTGTCGAGATCTTCGAGGCAAGCGCCCTGTGCCAGCTTGGCCCAGCGCAGGCGCTGGCCAAGTCGCTGGGTCTTGCGGTCATGGGCTTCATGCTGGAGCAGCAAGGCCAGGCGGTCCTCGAAAGGCAGGGCGGCAGCATCGGGACTGGCGAGTTGGTGTTCCAGGGCGGCTGCCATGCCGCGCAGGCGCAGGACGTGAAGCTGGTCAAACAGCGGGTTCTGTAGCAAGTGCGGGTTCCTCACTGGTAGTACGACGGCCCACGCAAGTTGTCGTGCGCGGGGATGGATAAGCCGGGAAGCTCGCTCTGGGCCGGTGCCTGGATCAGCGCGCGCAGGGTGCGATAACTGGTGCTGCCCAAGCTCAGTGCTCGTTGGCAGGCGGCTTCCAGCCGTGCGGCATCGAAATCCTTGGCCAGACGCAGGATTCCGAGGGAGCGACGCAGGGTCTGCTCGGGATGGACGCGGCCATGGACCTGCTGGCCGATCACGGCGGCGGTACATGGCCCGATGCGCTCGGCATCGCGGAGCAGGCGTTCGTGGGACAGCTCCACTACCGCCTGATGCCGTGCTGGGCGGTGTTCGGCGGTGGTGGTGAAGCTGCCGCGCAGGCTGGATCGCCGGTGCACGGCGAGCCGCGTGCCGCGATGGAAGATCTCCACGCCGCTGGCCGTGAGTCGGACGTCGACGGTCTTGCCGATCAGCGGGTGCGGGACGGAGTAGTACCGGCGCTCGATCTCGACGTGATAATCCAGATGGACCTTGGCCTTCTTCCAGGTCGCATACTCGTACGGCGAATCCGGCAACGCGCGCAGGGCCGGCCGGTCGGTCGCGGCGAAGATGCTGGCCCGGCTGCCCTCGCGCTTCTGGAAGGGCTTCTGGTTGAGCTCGGCGACGAGGATGCGGATGGCGTCGTTGAGCGCGGCCAGCGAGAAGAAGGTGGCATCGCGCAGCCGGGCCAGGATCCAACGCTCGACCAGCAGCACGCCGCTTTCCACCGACGCCTTGTCGCGCGGCTTGCGCACCCGGGCCGGCAGGATCGCCAAGCCATAGTGCCGGGCGAATTCCTGATACGCCGGATTCAGGTCTGGATCGTAGCGATCGGCCTTGGTGACGCCGCTCTTGAGATTGTCCGGCACCACAGCCGCCGGGCTGCCGCCGAAGAATGCGAAGGCGCGCACATGGGCGCCGATCCAGTCGGCGGCCGTCTGCGTCCATGTTGCCTCGGCATAGGTATAGCTGGAGTGGCCGAGCACGGCGACAAAGACCTGCGCCGGCAGGATCTCGCCCGTCGCCGGATCAACAACCTTGGCCGTCAGTCCTGCGTAATCGACGAAGAGCTGATCGCCGGCGGCGTGCGTCCGGCGCAGCACGGCATCCTGCGTCGACGACCAGCGCCGGTAGTGATCGCAGAACGCGCTGTACTCGCAGCCCTCGGGATGCGCGGTGCGGTATTCCTGCCACAGCAGGCGCCGCGTCACGCCCTTGCGGGCCAGCTCGGCGTGAATGCGGGCAAAGTCCGGCAACGGAAAATCCGGCGCCACCGGATCGACCGGATACAGACGCGCTTCCAGCACGCCATCGTCCAGACCGTCCGGCAACGGCCACGACAGACCCGCCTCGCGGACGCGGCGCAGGCACTCCTGAACCGTCGAACGCGCCATCGACAACGACGCGGCGATCTGCCGCTCCGGCAGCCCCGCCTCAAATCGAAGACGAAGGACCTCTCGAATCTTGCGCACGGATAACCTCGGCTGCGCCACCTCGTCCTCCTCCCAAAAGGGAAAAAGGATCGAGCGTAGCGGGGTTATCCCGTCTCACCCGCTGGACCGGCTTGCCGCGGAATCGTGGACCGACATAACGCGGAATCATGGACCGACATGCTGCGGAATCTTGGATCGGCATGGCGCGGATTACGCA
>JAJNQF010000076.1 GCA_021154945.1 Sphingomonas sp. | reverse complement strand
GGCCACAAGAAGACCGACGGAATGCCCTTCTGGACGAAGCGGAAGTGATCGGAGCGGACGAAGATGCCCTCCTCCGGCATCGGATCGGGCGACAGGCCGACACCGATCGCCGCCACCGCCTTCTGGACGATAGGACCGATCGTCGAGCGCTCGGCACCGAACACGACCATGTCCTCGAACTTGTAGGTCAGGATCGGCATGTCGAGATTCACGTCCGCGACGATCGAGCTCAGCGGCACGGTCGGGTGATTGGTGAAGTAATCGCTGCCGACCAGCCCCTTCTCCTCGCCGGTGACGGCGAGGAACATGATCGTCCGTTTGGGCCCCTGCCCGCTGGCCGTGAACCGCTTGGCCTCCTCGATCAGGCTGGCGATGCCGATCGCATTGTCGAGCGCGCCGTTGTTGAGCGCGTCGCCTTTCACGGGTTTCGTGATGCCGATGTGATCGAGATGCGCCGACAGCACGACGACCTCCTTGCCGACCACCGGATCGCTGCCGGGGATCACGCCGACCACGTTGCTGCTGGCCGCGGGTACGAAACTCGTCTTGGTCGCGACCGTCAGCGAGCCGACCAGCGGCATCGACTTGAACTTGGCGCTGTCGCTGTCCGCCTGCTTGACGATCCGGCTCCACGGCGTCCTCGCACCGGCAAACAGCTTGGCCGCCCCGACCATGCTGACCGTGCCGAGCGACGGGGCGCGCGGCGCGTCGACCTTGGCCGTGCCGTCCGGGTTCGCCCACGTCATCCGCGGCGTAGCGTAGGAGTCCGCCATTTTGGCGAACGTCCGCACCTTGGCCGAGCGCGGGCTCTCCAGCGTGATCACGCCGACCGCGCCCTTCGACTGCGCGGTCGCCGCCTTGGTCCCGCCCGATCCGAAGAACGCGCGCTCCTCGCCGCCGAACCGCGCGGGCGCGCCGCCGAAATAGGCGACGATCTTGCCGCGCACGTCGACGCCCTTGTAGTCGTCCTGGCCGTATTGCGGCGCATCGATGCCATAGCCGACGAACACGACGGGCGCCGAAACGCTGGTCTCCGCCTTCGCACCGTTCGCGGCGGGCACGTAATCCTCACCGAACACGAGCGGCTGCGCGGCCCCGCGACCGGTCCAGACGAAATCGCCCTTGCTCGCCGCCTTGTACGATACCAGCGGCACCGCCTGGAGATACCCCCCCGCATCGCCACCCGGACGAAGCCCCGCGGCATAGAATTGCGCGGCGACATATTGCGCGGCGATGTCGAACTCGGGGCTGCCAGCCTCGCGCCCCTTCATCGCATCGGACGCGAGAAACAGCACATGTGCCTTCATCGCCGCCTGATCCGCGGGCAGCGGTGCCGCAAGCTTTGCGTTCAGTTCGGCAGCGTTCGGAGCGGTCGCCGGTGCAGCCTGAGTTGCAGGCGCGGGAACAGTCTTGGGCGCCGTCTGCGCCAGAGCGGACGTAGAAAGCGCGAGCAACGCGAGCGCGCCGAGAGGACGATACATCCGGAAATCCTTGCAAAGGGAACGTGTTGCATCGGCGTAGCATGCACCTACACCCGCGCAAGCTTTGGCTGGCGATAGGCGGCCGCGGCCCTATATTCGCCAGCATATGCTCGACATCCAGAACAGTCTCGCCCACCCGCTCGTCATTCGCCGCGAGGATTATACCCCGCCGGAATGGCTGGTCCCCGAGACGAAACTGGATTTCGACCTCGATCCGTCCACCACGCGCGTAACGGCAACACTGGCGGTGACGCGCAACGGCGATCACGCCAAACCGCTGCGGCTCGACGGCGCGGGGCAAAAGCCCCTCTCGGTCATGGTCGACGGCGTGGCGATCAACGACTGGCGGATCGACGGCGAGCAGCTCGTCATCCCGCTCACCGGCGCCGCGCATCTCGTCGAGACTCAGGTCGAGATCGCGCCCGATCGCAATACGCAGCTGATGGGGCTCTACGCCTCGGGCGGCAACCTGTGCACCCAGTGCGAGGCGGAAGGTTTCCGCCGCATCACCTATTTCCCCGACCGGCCAGACGTACTGAGCGTCTATTCGGTCAAGATGACCGCCGACAGGAAGCACTTTCCTGTGTTGCTCGCGAACGGCGATCCGGTCGCGCAGGGCGATCTCGACGACGGTCGCCACTGGGCAACGTGGCACGATCCGTTCCCCAAACCTTCCTACCTTTTCGCTCTGGTCGCCGGTGACCTCGCGGTAAACCGCAGCAGCTTCACAACGATGTCGGGCCGCGAGGTGTCGCTCGGCATCTGGGTGCGCAAGGCGGACCTCGCCAAGACCTATCATGCGCTCGAGGCGCTGGCGCTCTCCATGGCCTGGGACGAAGCGACCTATGGCCGCGAATATGATCTCGACGTGTTCAACATCGTCGCGGTCGACGACTTCAATTTCGGCGCGATGGAGAACAAGGGCCTCAACATCTTCAATTCGCGCTACATCCGGGCCGACCCGGATACCGCGACCGATTACGACTATGACGCGATTGCCGCGGTCGTCGCGCACGAATATTTCCACAACTGGTCGGGCAACCGGATCACCTGCCGCGACTGGTTCCAGCTGTCGTTGAAGGAAGGCTTCACCGTCTACCGCGACCAGGGCTTCTCCGCCGACCAGGGTTCGCGCGCGGTCAGGCGGATCGAGGACGTCCGCGGCCTGCGCGCGTCGCAATTTCCCGAGGATTCCGGCCCGCTCGCTCACCCGGTGCGGCCTGAATCGTACCAAGAGATCTCCAACTTCTACACCGCGACGATCTACAACAAAGGTGCAGAGCTGATCCGGATGATGGCCGCTATCCTCGGCCCGCAGGGCTTCCGCGCCGGCACCGACCTGTATTTCGACCGCTACGACGGGACGGCAGCGACCTGCGAGGATTTCGTCACCTCGATGGAGGAAGGCGGCAAGGTCGACCTCACCCAGTTCCGCCTCTGGTATACGCAGGCGGGCACGCCACGTGTCTCCGCCAGCCTCTCGCAGGACGGCGACCGCGCGACGCTCCGTCTCGCTCAGCAGGTCCCCGCGACGCCGGGCCAGCCGGTGAAGTCGCCGATGGTGCTGCCATTGCGCGTGAAGCTGTTCGGGGCGGAGTCCGGCGCGGCGCTGACCGACGAGCGCCTCGTTCTGTTCGACGACAGGCTCGATACGGTCGTGTTCGAGGGCCTCGCCGAGCGCGCAGTCCTGTCGATCAACCGCGGTTTCTCGGCCCCCGTGGCGGTCGAGACCGACCGCACCGCCGCCGACCTCGCGTTCCTCAGCGCGCACGACGACGATCCATTCGCGCGCTACGAGGCGATGCAGCAGCTTATGCTCGATACGCTCGTCGCCTCGGTCGAGCGGCGCACGGATCACGAGGCCGTGATCGCAGCGGTCGCGAACACGCTCGACAATCCCGACCTCGATCTGGCGTTCATCGCGGAAGCCGTGCTGCTGCCATCGGAAAGCTTCATCGGCGACCAGATGACCGTAGTCGATCCCGAGGCGATCTTCCGCGCCCGCGAGGCGCTGCGTCGCGATCTCGGCACGCGGCTCGAAGCACAATGGCGGCAGGCTTACGCACGCGGCGAGGGACAGCCCTATGCCTACACGCCCGAGGGCAAGGGCCTCCGTCGCCTGCGGACGGTAGCACTCGGTTATACAGCAGCGAGCGGCGCAGCGGATGCGGCTGACCTAGCGTTTGCGCAGTTCGATTCGGCGGACAACATGACTGACCGGATGGGTGCGCTGACGACGCTCGTCAGCAGCGCGTCCGACATCCGGACCACTGCGCTCGACATTTTCTACAGCCAATATTGCGACAACCCACTGGTGCTGGACAAGTGGTTCCAGGCGCAGGCGCAGTCGTCGCGTGACGATACCGGCGCGGTCGTCGCCGCGCTGGCCGAGCATGCCGACTTCACCCTGACCAACCCCAACCGCGCGCGCTCGCTGATCGGCGCGTTTGGCGCGAACCAGCGGGCTTTCAACAACGCCGACGGGAGTGGGTATCGCTTCCTCGCGAACCAGCTGATCGCGCTCGACCGCCTCAACCCGCAGACTGCGGCGAAACTTCTGCCACCGCTGGGTCGGTGGCGGCGGTTCGATGCGGGTCGGGCGGACCTGATGCGCGCGGAACTGGAGCGAATCGTACGGACGCCGGGGTTGTCGAAGGACCTGTTCGAAC
>JAJNQF010000064.1 GCA_021154945.1 Sphingomonas sp. | reverse complement strand
CGACGATGTTGGCGTGGACGTAATCGCCCAGCACGTCGGCGTTGACCGCATAGCCGCCGATCTGCGCGAGCTTGACCGATGCGTCCGCCTCGAACCCGTAATAGCGGGCGTTGGCCTGCTGATACTGGAAGCAGGGCAGGTCGACGGTGCGACCCGAAGGATCGGCCGCCGCCTGGCAGACCGACGGTGCGACCTGGTTCTCCGAGATGTAGTTCGAGAACCAGTTGTAATAGGCCGACGCGTCGAAGCTGAAGCCGTCGCCATGCGCGTGCAGCGTGCCTTCGAGCCCCCAGGACTTCTCCAGCTTGAAGTCCGGATTGCCCAGTTCATACGCCTGCGTGCCGGCATGCGCGCCGTTTGCGAACAATTCCTCGGCCGACGGCGCGCGCTCGGTCCGCGAGCCGTTCAGGCCGACGCGGATGCTGTCGGTCAGCGCGTAGGAGGCGCCGAGCGACCCCGAGACCGAATGATAGCTCTGGCTGCCACGGAAGAAGCGCAGGTCGTCCTCGGGCGTCCGTGCGGCGAGATCGGTGATCTCGTAGCGCACGCCGCCCTCGGCGCGGAACTTGCCTGATTCATACTGCTGGAGCGTGAAGAGCCCGGTCTGGTTGGTTTCGTTCTTCGGCAGGAATGCCTCGTCGCCGACCACGTTGAAGATCCGGTTGTAGAACTGCACGCCCGATGCGCCCTGCCAGCCGCCGCGGTTCGCCTGGACGACTTCGAGGCGTCCTTCGAGGCCTTTGTTGTAGAAGGCTGTGCCGACCGAATTGTCTTCCTCCAGCTCGAAATGGCGATAGCTCGCCTGGCCGACGCGGACGCGGATCTTGCTCAGCACGTCGCCGCCGGTGTCGATCTCGCCGCGCAGGTCGACGCGGTTTTGGACCACGTCGAGACGCGGCGCTTCCTGCTCCTGCCCGGCTTGCGTGGCGTAGCGGATCGGTACGCCGTACAGGCTGTCGTAATGGCTGTACGACACGCCGAGGCTGCCATTGTCGGTGATGATCGACGCGCCGGCGCCCGCCGTCCACGTCTCCGACTGCGTATTGGGGAGCTTGCCCTTCAACTGCGCCGATGCGGCATAGTCGATCGGATCGGCCTCGTTCGGATCGACGGGTGTGGCGGCGGCCGTGGCTAGTGCCTGTGCCCGGGCGTCACGCGACAGGATATAGCCGCCGGTGCGCAGGTCGCCCGACTTCAGATACGAGCCATCCGCATGCAGCACGAGGTGCTGGCCGACCGCGACGTCGCCCGCCATGCCGCCCGAGCGTTCGTTCGCCGCCGAGCCATAATTGGCGATGCCGTTCAACCGGTAGCCGTTCTCGGGCACCGACCGCGGGATACGCGTGTCGATAACGTTGACGACGCCGCCGACCGCCGACGTGCCATATAGAAGCGCGCTGGGGCCGCGGAGGATCTCGATACGCTCGGCGAGCAGTGGATCGATGATGACCGCGTGGTCGACCGAAGTGTTCGAGACGTCGATCGAGCCGATCCCGTCGGTCAGCACGCGGATCCGGTCGCCCTGGAAGCCGCGCAGGATCGGACGCGAGGCGCTCGGCCCGAACGACGACGCCGACACGCCGGGCTGGCGCGCGAGCGTCTCGCCGATCGACGGGCGCAACTGGCGCGTGAGTTCCTGGCCGGTGAGGACGGTCGTGCCCTGCAACACGTCGCGCTCGCTCGTCTGGAGCGGTGCGGTGACGATGATGTCGCGCTGATTGGTCGAGCTGACCGACGTCGAGGCGGGCGCCGGGGTAGGGGCGGGCGTCGCGGGATCCGTCGCGGCGGTCTGAGCGTGAGCCTGAGAGGCGAGGAGGGCAGCCAGGGCGGTGGCGCCGAACAGCATCGTCTTCATGAAATTCCCTTATCGTCGGGGTGTTGTCCCTGTACGAGTCGCCGGGTAAATTTGATGATACATCATATCAAGTGACAATATTGCCATCTCCGCACTTGGGAGTCCGGCTGTTACCGCAAGGCAACACAGATCATCGCGCTGTCTGGCATGGGAAGCCCATGCTGTTAGGGGCGGGCGGACGACACGCATCGATCGACGATCGGGTTCAAGATCGTCGCAGCGCGCAAACTTATCGCGCGGTAATCAACGCCTTGATCCGCCCGGCCAGCGCTTCCATCGCGAACGGCTTTGTCATCACGTGCATACCCGGATCGAGGAAGCCGTTGCCGACCACTGCATTCTCCGCATAGCCGGTGATGAAGAGGATCTTCAGGTCGGGCCGCCCGACGCGTGCTGCATCGGCCATCTGGCGTCCGTTCATTCCGCCCGGCAGCCCGACATCGGTTACCAGCAGGTCGATCCGCGCTGACGATTGCAGCAGTTTAAGCCCGGAGGCACCATCCGCCGCCTCTATCGCCGCATAGCCGAGTTCTTCCAGCACCTCGATCACGAGCATCCGTACGGTCGGTTCGTCATCGACCACCAGCACGGTTTCGCCGTCGAGCGCGCGCGGGGCGTCGGCGAGTTCGGCATCGACGCCGGCGTCTTCCGCCTCGCCGAAATGCCGCGGTAGATAAAGGCAGACGTTGGTGCCGTCGCCGACCTCGGAATAGATTCGCACTTGGCCGCCCGACTGTCGGGCGAACCCGTAGATCATCGACAGCCCGAGTCCGGTGCCGAGCCCGAGCGGCTTGGTCGTGAAGAACGGGTCGAACGCCTTGGCGATCACCTCGGGCGGCATCCCGGTGCCAGTATCCGATACGCTGAGCGAGACATATTGGCCGGGTTCGAGTTCGCGTTCGCGCGCAGTCCGTGCATCGATCCAGCGATTGGCGGTCTCGATCGTCAGCCGCCCGCCCTCGGGCATCGCGTCGCGCGCGTTGATGCACAGGTTGAGCAGCGCGTTCTCCAACTGGTTCGGATCGACCAGCGTGGCCCACAGCCCGACCGCCTCGACGACCTCCACCTCGATGGCGGGACCGACCGTCCGCCGCACCAGATCCTCCAGCCCTGAAACGAGCCGATTGACGTCGGTCGGCTTGGGATCGAGCGTTTGCCGGCGGGAGAAGGCCAGCAAGCGGTGGGTCAGCGCCGCGGCGCGCTTGGCGGCGCCCTGTGCGGCGATCGAATAGCGCTCGACATCGTTCAGCCTCCCTTGCGCGATGCGGATGCCGAGCAGTTCCAAACTGCCGGTAATGCCGGTCAGGAGGTTGTTGAAATCATGCGCGATTCCGCCCGTCAACTGGCCGACCGCCTCCATCTTCTGGCTCTGGCGCAGCGCTTCCTCGGTCGCCATCAGGTCGCGCGTCCGGGCTGCGACCTGCTCCTCGAGCGTCTCGTTCCAGCGGACCAGCTCGGCGGCCTGGCGGCGGCTGTCGTCGATATCGGTGTTGGTACCGACCCAGCGCAGGATCGTACCGTCGGCGGCGCGGACCGGATCGGCGCGGACCAGGAACCAGCGGTAGATGCCGTCCTTCCCCCGAGCGCGAAACTCGGCGCTGTAGCGCTCACCGGTTGTGAGGGATCGCTTCCAAGCCTCTGTTGCAGCAGGAGAGTCTTCAGGGTGCACTTGGTTCGCCCAGCTGCGCGTGCCGTCGAGCGCACCGGGTTCGAGGCCGTTGAACGCATAGACCTGCTGGTTGAACCAATAGAGATGGCCGTCCGGCCGTGCCGCCCAGATCTGGTTGGGCACTGCCTCGGCGAACACGCGGAACTGTTCTTCGCTGGCGCGGCGGGCATTCTCGGCGCGCAGGCGCTCGGTCGCGGTGCGGACGCGTTCGGCGACCTCGCGCATCAGCAACAGGTCGTCCTCGGTCCACACGCGCGGCGTCGCGTGATTGGCGTAGAGCAAGGCGACGAAATCGTCCTGCTCGACCAATGGCATGTTGACGAACGCGGCCGCGCTGATCGCCTTCAGCACGTCGCCTGTTTCACGGGTGCGCGGGTCGAGATCGACATCGGCGATGGCTACGGTGCGACCGACCTTCAGGTCCTCGATATAGGATCCGTGGTCGCGAAACCGGAGCGTTCCGGCGATCGTCGTGATCCCCGGCGCGTTCCAGTCGCGTTCGACGGTGATCGTCTCTCGCACCGTGTCGATCACGCCATAGCCGACCCGGCTGACCTGCAGCGCGGTGCCGAGGATGGCCGACGCGGCATAGGCGATCTCGTCGGGTCCGGTCAGGTCACGGATCGCATCGCCCAGCTCGAGCAACGCGTGTTGCCGAAGGTCGGCCTGCTTGCGTTCGGTAATGTCGAAGCTCACCCCCGAAAAGCGCAGTGGCGAGCCGTCTGCCGCCAGTCGACACCGGCCCTGCGCGGCGATCCACCGGATCGCGCCGTCGGACTGGGCCACGCGGTATTCCGCGGAGAAGTCGCCGCCCGCCTCCATCGCATCGGCCACGCGGCAGCGGGTCGCCGGCAGATCGTCGGGATGGACGCAGGCGAAATACCGTTCGAGTGGCGCACCCTTGCGAGCCATCTCGACCGGCACGCCATATTGTCGCGCGAACCGTTCGTCGGCTTTGATCCTGTCGTTGGGAACGTCCCAGTCCCAGGTGCCGATCCCGTTGCCCGCGGTCAGCGCCTGGGTAAGGCGGTCCTCGCTCTCTTGGGTCTGCAGCGCGGCGCGGCGGCGGTCCGATACGTCGTTGAACAGGATCGCGACTAGGTGCGCGTCGGGTGCGCCGATCCGGAACGCATTTACCTCGAACCAGCGATCCATCGGGTCGGAGCCGTGATCGAACCGCACCGGGTCGCCGGTCAGTGCGACCTTGCCGTACGTCTCGAACCAGAATTGCTCGAGATCGGGAACGAGTTCGCGTGCAGTACGGCCGACCGCATCGAGCAGCCCGGTCTGTTGCTCGAACTGCGGATTGACCTCGACGAAACGGTAATCGATCGCCGTCCGATGCTGGTCGAAAAGGACTTCGATGATGCAGAATCCCGCGTCGATCGCCTCGAACAGAGCCTTGTATCGCTCCTGCGCCGGGATTGGGATCTGGTCGGGCGCCGTGGGCGGGGGCGTGGACTGCATCAGGCTCGAATTTCAAACAGAGGGGTGGTCACATCTTTGGCCGCCGAGCGAACGCACCAGACCGCCAAGATGATCCGCGATCCGATTGCGGCTGCGACGGCACGGCCAAGCCGAACCCGAAGCACTCTGATCCTCCCCCGCGAGGGGGAGGTGGCGCCGGAGGCGACGGAGGGGGAGGGCACGGAACAGTGGTTACGCCCTTCCTCCCCCTCCGTCTGGCAAGCGCCAGCCACCTCCCCCTAGCGGGGGAGGATCGTGAATATTGGAACTACAGCGAGCCCAGCGCCGCCGGCAGCACCCGCGCCAGCCGCTCGGCCCAAGCCGCACACCCCTCGCTCGACCCTAGCAGATCCTGCCGCACCTCGATCTCAGCATATAGCCGACGCTGCGGATACGCATGACGTGGGATGGTATAGTCGATCAGGTCCATGCGGTACGGTTCGTTGTCGCCCACCACCAGGTCCGCCTCGTTGCGCAACGCATCGAGCAGTGCATGCGCGAACGCGGTGTCTCCCCCGTCGTGCAGGATGCCGATATGCCAAGGCCGCGCCTGGTCCCGCAACGCGCCCTTCATCGCCGGCGTGAAGCTGTGCAGCGCGACCAGCACCGTCGTCATCCCCGCCGCATCGCGCCGCGCGATCTCCGCCGCGATGGCGTCCTGATACGGCGTGTGGATCTTCGCGAACCGGGTCGCGCGGTCGGCCTCACCGAGCCTCGCATTGCCCGGCACCACGGTCCCGTCGCTCACCTCGGCGATCAGATCCGGCTGGCTCGGGCTCCGGTTGCAATCGATCACCAGTCGCGAATAGCTTTGCCGGACGAACACCGCGTCGAGCTTCTCTGATAGCAGCGCGCCGAGTTCGCCGATGCCGATGTCCCAGCCGATGTGCCGCGACAACTCCGCATCGCTCAGGCCCAGCGACCCCAGCGCCTTCGGTACGGCATTTCCCGCATGATCGCCTATCAACAGGAACGATGACGCACCTTTGGGGTTGATTACCCTGACCGGTGCGGCATCTTCGGTCCCAAGCAGCGTTTGGCTGGCAGTGCTGTTCATGCGACGTGGATCCTCGATGCCATCTCTAACTCTCTCTCATGTAACCAAATACTCGTATCGCCAACCGGTTGCGTTCGGCGAACACCGGATCATGGTCCGACCGCGCGAAAGCTACGACCAGCGCCTGATCGATGCCACGCTGACGATAAGCCCCGAGCCCTCGGACATCCGCTGGCTGCACGACGTGTTCGGCAATTCGGTAGCGATCGCCACCTTCGCCAAGCGGGCGAAGGACCTCTTGATCGATAGCACCGTCCACCTCGATCACACGCCGGGGGAATTGCAGCGGGTCGATATCGAGCGGTATGCGCGTTTCTATCCGTTCACCTATTCGTCGGAGGAGATGCCCGACCTGCTCCGCTCGATCGAGCGTCAGCATCACGATCCGCTGCGCGAGATCGACACCTGGGCGCGCCGGTTCGTCGCGCCGGGCGGGCAGACCGATACGCTCGCCATGCTCTCCGAGATGACCGCGGCGATCAAGCGCGAGTTCACCTATGTGCAGCGCCCCGAAAAGGGCACGCAGTCGCCGATCGAGACGCTCGCCAAGCGCAAGGGCACCTGCCGAGACTATGCGATGCTGATGATCGAGGCGGTCCGCGCGCTCGGTTTCGCGGCGCGGTTCGTGTCGGGCTATGTCTACAATCCGACACGTCGAGAGCATCGCACCGGTGGCGGCAACACACATGCCTGGGTGCGCGTCTATATCCCTGGCTCGGGCTGGGTCGAGTTCGACCCGACCAACGGCATCGTCGGCAATCGCGGTCTCGTCCGCGTCGCAGTCGCGCGCGACATCTACCAAGCGGTGCCCGTCTCCGGCACTTGGAGCGGCTTTCCCGGCAGCTTCCTCGACATGAGCGTGTCGGTCGACATCACCGTCGACGAAGACTCGAACGAGCACTCCGACCACCACCAATCATCACACACTGCGTGACATACGGCGCGAAACACTGCGCCCAAGGGGGACATCGATGCTGATCCGGGCTGGTTATGACATTCGTTTCGAAACCGACGTCGAGACACCGATGCTGGCGATGCTCAGCGTGCATCCGTCGCGCAATAAGGATTTCGTGACCCCGCACCGGATCGCCGCCGATCCCGACGTGCCGACCTATGATTATCTCGACGCGTTCGGCAACGTGTGCACGCGGTTCACGGTGCGCAGCGGCGGCCTCACCCTGTCCTGCGACTTCACGATCGAGGACAGCGGCCTGCCGGATTCGGTCTCCCCCGACGCGGTCCAGCATGCGGTGCACGATCTCCCCGACGACATCCTGATCTACCTGCTCGGCAGCCGCTATTGCGAGACCGACCGCCTGTCCGAGACCGCCTGGTCGCTGTTCGGGCACGTCCCCGCCGGCTGGCAGCGCGTCCAAGCGATCGTCGACTTCACGCACAACCATGTCGAGTTCGGCTATCATTTCGCGCGGTCGACCAAGACCGCGTGGGACGTCTACCAGGAACGCCAAGGGGTCTGCCGCGATTTCGCGCACCTCGCGGTCACCTTGTGCCGCTGCATGAACATCCCCGCACGCTATTGCACCGGCTATCTCGGCGACATTGGCATCCCGCCGGTCGACGCGCCGATGGACTTCTCCGCATGGTTCGACGTGTATCTTGGCGGTACATGGCACACGCTCGACGCGCGGCACAATCGCCCGCGGATCGGCCGGATCCTGATGGCGCGCGGGCGCGACGCGACCGATACCGCGCTCACCACCAGCTTCGGCCCCGCCCGTCTGGTCGGCTTCGACGTCCACACCGACGAGGTCGAAGCGTCAGGCCGGGTCGAGCAGGCGGGCTAAACCGGCTATAGTGTCAAGTTAGGCCTTGTCGCATGTAGCGCGTTCGGCCTAACGGCACCGATCCCCTAACTTATGCTGCGATGCACAACATGACCTCGACCCCAGACCAGTCCGCCCCGTCCAATGCAAACGCGCTGCTGTTGCAGGCGATCGCGCTGCGCCAGTGCATCACCGCGACCTATAACCGGATGGTCTGCACGCTGGCGCCGCACATCCTCTACACCAAGCATGACGACGTTTTCGTCGACGCGATCACGCTCGAGCGCGACGGTCAGCCGCCCAAGGAGATCAAGCTCGGCACGTTCAAGCTCGCCGGTCTGAAGGATATTGAGGTGATCGATCGCCCGTTCGTCCCCGACGCGATCTTCAACCCCGGCGACATCAAATACGACCGCGTCACGCTGTTCGTCGTCGACCGCACCTGACGCTGCCCAAATGATCCTCCCCCTGGCGGGGGAGGATCAAGAAACGATCGTTCTCAAGCCGCGGGCGGCAACCAGGCCGTCTCGATCTCGCCATACCGATCGGTAAACCCGGTCGTCGCGACCAGTGCGGCCTCGTCGACGATCCGCACCCGACGCCCGTTCCGCTCGATCACACCCGCCTTCTCCAGCGCCCGGATCGTCCGGTTGACGTGCACCTTGGTCAGCCCCAGCGCATCGCCGATATCGGTCTGCGTCAGCGGCAGGTCGAACGAGTCGACGATCCCGCCCGCCGTCACGCGCAGCCGGGCCATGATGTCGAGCAGCAACGTCGACAGCCGCTCGCTCGCGCCCATCCGCCCGATCGTCGTCAGCCGGTCGCTCATCGCGACGTTCTCGGCGGCAGCGATGGCATAGAGCAATCCGGCGATCCGCGGGTGCGCGCGGAACAGCAGCCCGAGTTCGGTCTTCGGCAGTTCGATGACCCAGCAGTCCGAGATAGCGGTCAGCGTCGCCGCCGCCTGCGACCAGGCCATGCTCGACGTGCCGATCAGGTCGCCGGCATAATGGAAGCGCAGGATCTGCCGGCCGCCGGTGATCAGCTTAGTCGAGGAATGCAGCCATCCCTGGCGCACGACGTACAGCGCATGGCTCTCGCCACCTTCCGCCATCAGGATGTCGCCGGCCTTCAACCGGCGCTCGCCCCGCTCGGCCCGCGTGATCGCCTCGCGCTCCGCATCGGTCAGATCGAGATGTCGACCAAGCCGTGCGATCAAACCGCTTAATTGCATTGCATCGCCCTGTATGTCCTAGCCCTCTGTATCCCTCATGTCGGCGTTGCACCAACCGCGCCCCCTGTGAAAGGGGGAATGCAAGCCACTCGATGTGACGAACTTGGACGATCGTGCGATGGCCCCGCCGACTGTTTCCGACCCGAATACAGAACTGCCTGCCAAGTATTTCCAATCATTCGGCCTTTTTCAAAGCATTCTCGACGATCGGTGCGACCCGGTCCGCAATCTTGTTTACGCCGGTTTGATTGGGATGGACGTGATCCGCCTGCATCAACTGTGCATTGCCGATCACGCCGTTCAGAATGAACGGATAGAGCGTCGCATTGTAACGTTTCGCAAGATCGGGCCATATCGCATTGAACTGCGAAGAGAAGTCCGGTCCGAGGTTGGGCGGCGCCATCATCCCCGTCAGCACGACCGGGATTCCGCGTCGCTTCGCCTCGTCGAGCATCGCGGTCATATTCGTGCGCGTCTCGGCCGGCGAAATCTGCCGCAACACATCGTTGCCACCGAGTCCGATCAATACCAGATCCGGCTTGCGCGCCATGTTGTCGAGCGCGAACGCGAACCGCTGCCGCCCCGCTGCGCTCGTGTCGCCCGAGACGCCGGCGTTGACGATCGTCGCGTTCATGCCGTCGCGCCGCAGTCGCGCCTGCACCGCGTCCGGCAGGCTCTGGCCGCGGTCGAGCCCATAGCCCGCGTACAGACTGTCGCCGAAGGCCAGGATCAGCCGCTCGGGTCCGCTCGGGGCGGGCGCTTCCACGACCGGTGCGACTGCGTTCGTAGTGGCAGCCGGGGCAGGGGCCTCCGCCGCCTGATCGCACGCGCTCAACAGCGCGGCTTGGAGAAGCGCCAGTCCGCCCCCATAAAGAGGCCAGCGTCGCATCTGTTTCTCCAAGATATTGGTCTCCATGTCCGAACCTGCTTCCGCCGATATGGTGATCTCGGCGCGCGATGTCACGCTGACACTCGGCGCCGCCACCGCCGCGACGACGATCCTCAAGGGCATCGATCTCGATATCGCCCGCGGCACCAGCGTCGCGCTGCTCGGGCCATCCGGGTCGGGCAAGTCGTCGCTGATGGCGATCCTTTCCGGACTGGAACAGGCGAGCGGCGGGCGTGTGGAGGTCGCCGGGCTCGATTTCGGCACGCTGGACGAGGACGCATTGTCCAGGGCACGGCGCGGGCGGATCGGGATCGTCCTCCAGGCCTTCCACCTGTTACCGACGATGACCGCGCTCGAGAATGTCGCGGTGCCGATGGAACTGGCGGGGATGCCGGACGCCTTCGCGCGCGCCGAGGCCGAACTGGGCGCGGTCGGCCTTTCGCATCGTATCGGCCATTACCCGACGCAATTGTCGGGGGGCGAGCAACAGCGCGTGGCGATCGCCCG
>JAJNQF010000063.1 GCA_021154945.1 Sphingomonas sp. | reverse complement strand
CTCGCGATCGGGCGAGGCAGCTACGCCGATCTCGTCGCGCACCGCTGGTCCGATCAGGTCGATCCGGCGAGCGTGATCGTTGCGGTCGGCGCCGAGACGCTGGGCTATATGCTGCTTGGCATGGCGGGATTGCGGTCGGGGTTCCTGACCGGCGCATGGTCGCGCCGCGCGTATCGGACGATCGCGATCGTCTGCGTCGGCTTGGGCTGGGTCGCCTATGCGGCGATCGCGACGGTCGAGATCGGGCATGGTTTCGAGCCGCGCTATGTCCTGCTGTCGTGGATCACGCTGGCGACGCCGGTGCGGCCGGTCCTGATCCTCGGCTATGCCGCGTCGATCATCGTGCTGGCCCGGCCCGGCGGGTGGCTGACCACGCGGATCGCGGCCGCGGGGCGCGCGGCGTTCTCCAATTATATCGGCACGTCGCTGGTCTGCACGACGCTGTTCTACGGCTATGGCGTCGGCCTGTTCGGTCATCTGACGCGCGCGCAACTCTATATCGTCGTGGCGCTGGTATGGATCGCGATGCTCGGATGGTCGAAGCCTTGGCTCGATCGCTTCCGCTATGGCCCGCTCGAATGGCTGTGGCGCAGCCTGGCGCGATACGCATGGCAGCCGATGCGCGGTTCGGCGTTTACGACCAGCCGATGATGCTATTTGCGAATAAGACGCAAAAGAGCTTGCGAGTGGTTCGCATTATCCGTATTCCCGGCTCATAGCTAGGGAGTTCCCATGGTCGTCTGCGTTTGCAATGCCATACGAGAATCCGACGTCCGCAACTGCGCACGCGGCGGTTGCACCACACCGTGCCAAGCCTTTCGTTCGATGGGCCGCCAGCCCAAATGCGGCCAGTGCACATCGGTAGCGCGAGCGATTATCAATGAGGAACGCGCTGCTGCATAAGCGTCGCAACAGCTAAGAAACCGCAGAAATCCGCCATTTTTCGGGTTGCGGTTGCGATATTGCCGGCGCTACATGTTCGTCAGAGGTGACGGAGATATGGCCATGCGCGGCGACCCCCAAGTAATCGACTATCTGAACGAGGCGCTCAAGAACGAGCTGACCGCGGTCAATCAATATTGGCTCCATTACCGGATGCTCGAGCATTGGGGCGTCTACAAGCTCGCCCAGTACGAGCGGATGGAATCGATCGACGAGATGAAGCATGCCGACTGGCTGTCGGAGCGCATCCTGTTCCTCGACGGCCTGCCGAACTTCCAGCTGCTCGGCCGCCTCCGCATCGGCGAGACCGTCGAGGAAGTCCTGAAGTCGGATCTGGCGCTCGAAGTCGAAGCCACCGTCCAGCTCAAGGGCGCAATCTCGTACTGCGAAGAGGTCAAGGATTACATCAGCCGCGACCTGTTCGCGCGTATCCTCGCCAGCGAGGAAGAGCATGTCGACACGCTCGAACGCCAGTTCGAGATGATCGCGCGGATGGGTATCCACAACTACATCCAGCTGAACTCGATCTCGGAGCATGATTCGCCCAAGGCCGGCGCGGCGCCTTATCTGAAGGGGTAAGTCTTCCCCGTCATCCTGACGAAAGTCAGGACCCAGGGCTTCTTGAGACGATGTTGGTGGCCCTGGATCCCAGCTTTCGCTGGGATGACGGACATGATCAATAGTAGGCGCCGACCAGTAGCACTCGGCGGCGTGTTACTCTTCGCCGAACCCGGTCGGGATCGCACGACGACCGAAGCCGCCGGCGGCAGGCTTGCGGGCCACGATCGGATTGGCTTCGCGCTCCAGCAACGTCAGCGTCTCGACGAACAGCGGCCGCAATTGGACGATGTGCTCAAGCGCTTCCTCGGGCGTATCCTGCATCTCGACGCAATCGCGCGCGATGACCTCGATCGCCTCGGCAAGGTCCGCGAGCGGTTCCGCCCCGAACTGCCGCGCCTCGCCCTTTAGCGTATGCGCCGGGATCACCATCGCCGCCGCATTGAGCGAGCGCATCGCCGCCTCGATCGCGGCGACCGACTTCACGCCGTCCTCACGGAAATAGCCCAGGATACGGACGAATCCCGCACCCAGTTCACTCCGCGCCTGCGAATATGCCGGCCAGTTGATCAAGGTGCTTCCTTCGAACGACAAGTCGCCTTCTCCTGTTGAGCAATAGCGCCATGAAGATTTGAACCGTATCTTACCCGTTTCAGGTAAACACACTGTTGTCATACTACCGACAAGTTACGACAAAGGTCCGGTAAAATTCATCCAAAATGATATCTACCGTCGCGTCGGCCACCTCGGCGACCGCGGCGATTTCGGTCGGCGCCTGCGGATCGTCCGCTAAAACCTCGACCCGCCGCGCGCCGTCACGCAGCGCGCGGGCGAGCCGCACCGCCGGCCAAGGGCAACGCATACCCCGGGCGTCGATGCGAACCATCCCGGACGCCGCCGCTTAATTGCCGCCGCCGCCCCTGCCATTGTCGTCGTACGGGTTCTTCGGCGCACGGAACATCAGGCGGACCGGTACCGCGCCGAAGCCGAGGTCCTTGCGCATCGAATTGACCAGATAGCGTTCGTAGCTCGCCGGCAGCTGATCGACGCGCGTGCCGAAGATGACGAAGCTGGGGGGACGCGTCTTGACCTGCGTGACGTAGCGCATCTTGATCCGCTTGCCGCCTGGGGCCGGTGGTGGCGTCGCCTCGATCGCGCGCTCGAACCAGCGGTTGAGCTCGCCGGTGCCGACCCGCTTAGACCAGGCGTCGCGGGTGTCGAAACAGGCTTGCAGTAACTGGTCGATGCCCTTGCCGGTCGCGCCGGACACGGTCATCACGGTGACGCCCTTGACCTGGCTCAGGCCATCTTCGAGCGCGCGCTTAACGCCGTTGAACAGCGACGAGGCGCTCTCGGCGATGTCCCATTTGTTGAGCGCGATGACGAGTGCCCGGCCCTCCTGCAGCACCTTGTCGGCGATACGGAGATCCTGCGCCTCCAGACCTAGCGTGGCGTCGAGCAGCAGCACGACGACCTCGGCGAAGTCGACCGCGTGGAGCGCGTCCTCGACCGACATCTTCTCGAGCTTGTCCTGCACCTTGGCACGCTTGCGCATCCCCGCGGTGTCGATCAGGCGGACTTTCCGCGCTTCGCCACCGGTCGGGTGCCAGTCGTAATCGACGCTGATCGAATCGCGGGTGATGCCGGCTTCGGGGCCGGTGATCATGCGGTCTTCGCCGAGGATGCGGTTGACGAGCGTCGACTTGCCCGCGTTCGGACGGCCGACGATCGCGAGCTTCAACGGGCCTTCATATTCGTTGTCGGGCTCTTCCTCGGGCAGCTCCTCCTTGCCTTCGAGCAGCGGGAGCAGGCCTTCGAAGAGGTCGCCCATGCCTTCGCCGTGCTCGGCGGATAGCTGGACCGGGTCGCCGAAGCCGAGCGCGAGCGATTCGAGGATGCCGTCTTCGCCCGCGCGGCCCTCGGCCTTGTTGGCGACGAGGATGACGGGGACGTCGGCGGTGCGGAGCCAGCGGGCGATCTCTTCGTCGAGCGGCACGATGCCGGCACGCGCGTCAAACAGGAACAGCGCGACGTCGGCCTGCGCGACGGCCGCCTCGGTCTGCTGGCGCATCCGGCCTGGGAGCGTCTGCGCGTCGTGATCCTCGTAGCCGGCGGTATCGATGATGCGGAATTCGAGGCCGATCAGCGACGCATCACCTTCGCGGCGGTCACGCGTGACGCCGGGCCGGTCGTCGACCAGCGCGAGCTTCTTGCCGACGAGGCGGTTGAACAGGGTCGACTTGCCGACATTTGGGCGGCCGACGATCGCGACCACGGGGAGTTTGGACATGGCAGGCCCTTAGCGCGGGAACGCGCTGGCGTCACCTACGCTGGATCGACATTAGGATCTTACGATCCTCCCCCGCAAGGGGGAGGTGTCGCCGAAGGTGACGGAGGGGGAGGTTACGGAACACCGGTTACCCCTTTCCTCCCCCTCCGTCTGGCAAGGGCCAGCCACCTCCCCCTAGCGAGGGAGGATTTCGTGCACCCTCGTTCATATCACCGGTAGGCGGTGACCTTGCCCTTCTGGTCGAGCGTGTAGAGCGTCGAGTTCGCCACGATCGGCGGCAGCGAGAACGGCGTCTTCGTCTCGATCGTCGAACTTACCGTGCCATCCGTCGGCGAGACGAAATTGATCTCGCCGCGCGAGTTGGTGAGGACCAGGCGGTTGCCGGCGAGGATCGGACCGAACCAGGTGATCGCGTTGCTGCGCTTCTTCTCGTTCTGGAAGCGCGGCAGCTGGGCGATCCAGCGGGCCTTGCCGTTCGACCGCGACAGGCAGACGAGACGCGCATCGTCGGTGACCACGAACAGCCATTCGCCCGCGATCCACGGCGTCGAGATACCCGCGAAGTTCTGCTCCCAAAGGCGCTGACCGGTCGACAGCTCGAGCGCGACCATGCGGCCACCCTGCCCGACCACATAAACGCGGCCGCCGTCGATCACCGGTGCGGCGTCGATGTCCGACAGGCTCGACACCGAGGTGGTGACCGAGGTGCGCGACAGCGCGTCCTGCCAGAGGATACGGCCATTCTCGTAGCGATAGGCGCTGAGTTCGCCGCTCGAGAAGCCGGCGACCACGGTGCCCTGGCTGACCGCGGGCGCCGCGACGCCGAACACGCCCTGCGTTTCCAGCGTGCCCGACTGGACCCACTGGACCTTGCCGTCGGCCTGGTTGAGCGAGAACACCTGGTTGTCCTGCGTCAGGACGTACACCGCGCCGTTCGCGACGGTCGGCGAGCCACGCAGCGGTGCACCGGGCTTGGCGCGCCACAGGATCGCACCGTCGGCCGCATTCATCGCGACGACGTCCCCGACGCCGTCGGTGGCATACAGCTTGCCGTCGTCATAGCTGACCCCGCCGCCGAAGCGGGCCGCGCTGTTCAGCTTGCCCTCGGTAATGCCCGCGCTCCAGAGCGCAGCACCGGTATCGGCGGCAAACGCATGGACTGTCGCGGTGACATCGGTCACGAACAGCTTGTTGTCCGCGATAACCGGTGCCGCGCCGAGCCGCTGGCGGTTCGAGCCGCCGTCGATCGAGGCCTGCCACGCCCGCTGCGGCTGATCGCCGAGCGCGAGCTGACCCATCGACTTCGCCGGATTGCCGCCGGGCTGAGTCCAAGCGTCGTTGACGGCGGGCGCGGGCAGCAGGACCTGGACGTCGGCGATCGTCTTGTCGGTCTCGACCTCGTTCTCCGAGACCAGAATGGAGACGCGGTCGCCGACAGTCGGCGTCTTCTTCACGCCACCCTTGAAGATTCCGCAACCGCTGAGCGCCACGAGCGCGGCGACGGCGACCGTCACCCGATATGTCTTCATCATTGCGCCTTGGTATCCTCGTTTGATGCAGCCGGAGTGATCACCCTGGCAGTAGCTCCCGTGCTGGCAACAGCGTCCACACCCAGTACGCCGGCCATCTGAACCGCGCGTTGACGGATCGTCTCCGGCACGCCGGTATCGCGCGCGATCTGGCCGAACAACGTCCCCGCCTGCTGACGCTGGTTCATGCGGAGATAGGAGATCGCGACCATCTCGCCCGCGCTGCCGAGCCACGGCCCACCGGGGACAGCGAGCGGACGAAGCCGCTCGACGATGACCTGTGGCTTCAGCGTGTCGAACTCGGCCGAGGTCTGGCGAACGAGTGCGAGATCGCGGAACGGCTTAGCCAGCGACGTATCCGCGGCGATCGCACCGAGCTTGGCGGCGGCGCCCTTCAGGTCGTCCTTCTGGAGCAGGACGTCGGCCTGCGTGAACAGCGCGAGCGCGCGGTAGCCGTCGCGGTTCGACTTGGCGAGTTCGGCGAGCGGCTTGGCCGCAGCCGCGGCGTTGTTGGCACCGAGCGAGTCGTAGGAGGCCTGAAGCTGCTCACCCTCGACGCCGGCGGCCTCGCCATTGTGATGCTGCCAGTAAAGGAAGCCGGCCAGTGCGGCGAGCGCGGCGACGACGCCGATCGCGACCCAGATACCCCAGTTCGTCCAGAATCCGGCGAGTTTGTCGCGACGGAGTTCTTCGTCGACCTCGCGCAGGAATGCTTCATCGGTTTTCGGCGGGAGGGCCAAGGACAACTCCGGAATATTGGGGGGATGGACGGCGCGGACCTTAGCCGCGCCGGGACCGAAACGGAAGCGGATCAATCCTTGGGCACGTAGACCTGCTCGGACCCCGGGAATGTGCGCGATCGGACATCGTCCGCATAGGTCTGCGTCGCGGACGAAATGGTGTCGGCGATGTCGGCGAACCGCTTCACGAACTTCGCGGTACGCTCGAACATGCCGAGCATGTCCTCGGTTACCAGCACCTGGCCGTCGCACTGCGCCGACGCACCGATGCCGATCGTCGGGCACGCGATGGTGTTGGTGATCTCGATCGCGATCGGCTCGACCACGCCCTCGATCACCAGTGCGAAGGCGCCTGCCTCGGCGATGTGCTGCGCGTCGGCGACGATCTTGGCGGCTTCCTCGGGCGTGCGACCGCGGGCGCGATAGCCCCCGAGCACGTTCACCGCCTGCGGCGTGAGGCCGACATGACCCATCACCGGAATGCCGCGCTCGGTCAGGAACTTGACGGTCGGCGCCATCGCAGTGCCGCCCTCGAGCTTTACCGCCGCCGCGCCGGTCTGCTTGAGCAAGAACGCCGCGCTCTCGAACGCCTTTTCGGGCGACGCCTCATAGCTGCCGAACGGCATGTCGATGACGACGACTGCGTGATAGCTGCCCCGCACCACCGCCGCGCCGTGCGCCGCCATCATGTCGAGCGTGACGGGCACGGTCGACGGCAGGCCGTAGATCACCTGCCCCAGGCTGTCGCCGACGAGCAGCATGTCGCAATGCGGATCGAGCAACTGCGCCGTGCGCACGGTGTAGGCGGTGAGCATGACGAGCGGCGTCTTGCCCTTCTGGCGGCGGATCGCGGGGATCGTCAGCCGCTTCAGCGGGGCCGGCGTGGGGTTTGCGCGACTCGTCGCGGTGTCGAGGGTGTAGGTCGTGGACATGGCGATGCTAGTAGCGCGCGCGTCGGGGCTCGCCCAGCCTTCGGATCATCAGCCCGGGAGCGGTCATACCGCCCATCCCTTCTGCCGGGCATGGCCGACGAGCCAGAGCGTGAACGCGGCGATTCCGACGACGACCAGGGGCAATACGAGAGTCTCGCCGGCGCCCTTGCGCGCGACGATATCGGTCGATGCGAACAGCCAGCCGAACTGCACGATCGTGGCGCCCAGCGATGCGATCAGGAACGGGCGGGCACTGGCACGGCGCATGAACAACAGCACGGCGCCGATCAGCCCGGACAGGACCGCGACGGCGAACAGCGGAACGTACCAGTTGGGCAGGGTCGCATAGAGCGCCCGGTCATAGGCACTCGCCCTCCCCACGGCATCGGCGCCGAGCCGCACCTGCTGCAGGAACATGAAGCAGCCGATGAGCGCCCAGGCGACGAGAGCGCCCGTGGTCAGCCGAAACCACAATGGCCCCTGTCGTACGAAGAACATGCCGCCACCCTTGTTAATCCGGCCCGATGAGCCTGAGCCTATTGCTTTAGATCAACAGACTGCGCTTCGAAGGGGCTGCGTGCAAGGGGATGGCATCGGACGCGCGTCGCGACAGCGTAAGCGCGTCGATTGCGCCGAACCGGAGAGACATCGGGAGCTTCCGACTGCGATGCCTCTCCGGGCCGTATTCCCCTCTATAAAACGTCAAACCTGAACGCGCAGTGACGATCGGGGCGCGACGATCAGAACGACCGCGAGACGGTCAGACCATAGGTGCGCGGATCACCGGGCTGGCCGACGATCAGGCCGGTGCTGCCCGACTGGAGCGCGAGCACTTCGTAATAGTTCTCGTCGAACGCGTTGCGGAGCCAGCCGAAGACGTTCCAGCTGTCCTTTGCCTTGAACCCGAGGCGGAAGTTGCTGAGCGCATAGCCGTTGATGTCGGTATAGGCCGAGCGTGACGGGTTGGACGAGAAGGTCGACCGGTAGCTGCCGTCATAACCAAGATAGACTTGGCCATCGAGACCGGCAAGCGTTGCCGGCAGGTCGTATTCCGCCCCGTAGGAAAACGCCCATTTCGACACGCCGGGCAGGCGCTGACCGGAGATGTCGCAGTTTTGCGGGCTGATCCCCCCGGCCGTACCGGGTGCGCTCGGCGTCTGGCCGGCGGTCGCGGTGGTGCCGCCGGACAGTTCGGGCGGGCATGGTGCATCGACGAACTTCACGTATTTCGCGTCGGTATAGGCGCCGTTCGCGTAGAAACTGAACCGGTCGGTGGGGCGGAACGCCGAGTCGAATTCGAGACCGCGGGTGCGGACCTTGCCGGCATTGGCGAGATAGCCGCGCAGCACGCCGAGCTGGCCGTTGGTGACGGTCGCCTGGTAATCGCTGATCTCGGTCCAGAAGCCGGCGAGGTTCAGGGTAACGCGACGGTCCAGGAACTGCGTTTTCAGGCCAAGCTCGAAATGATTCACCTTTTCGGGCTTCACCGTGGCGGCCGAGAGGATCGGGTTGTTGCTGGCGTCGAGCGGCAGGCCGGACAGGTTGATCCCGCCCGATTTGTAGCTGCGTGCGTAGGTCGCATAGGCGTGGATGTCGGACGTCACGGTGTAGGCCGCCGTGATATCCCCCGACAGATTCCAGTTGTCGAAATCGGGCTGATAGCTCTGCGGCGCGAGCACGCCGCGCTGGTCCGCGGTCAGCGCCGTGCCGGTGCCGTTGGTGACGACCGAGACATAATCGCCCTTTTTCTTGTCGTAGTTCAAACGTAGGCCCGGCGCGATCTGGAACCGGTCGCTGACGTTCCAGGTCAGCTTGCCGAACAGCGCCGCGCTGGTGTTTTTGAAGCCGATCGTGTTGCGTGCGGTCAGGCCGTTCAACGTCGCCGGATTGCGCCCGCCCGCGCTGGTCGGATTGAGCAGGAACGCACTCGCCGCCGGACCCTGCACCTGAAGCCCTTGGGTATCGATCGTCTGGTAGAAGTAGAACGCGCCGAGCACGTAATCGAGCGTGTGCTTGCCGTTGGAGGCGATCCGCAACTCCTGGCTATACTGGGTCTGCTGCGACGGGTTGGCCGACACCGTCGTGATCGGCAGGCCGATGAAATCGCGGTCGTTCGACGGGTCCCAGTTCCAGAACCGCCACGCGCTGACCGACGTGATCGTCGACGCGCCGAGATCCAGATTGCCGAGCAGCGACACGCCGCCCAATTCCTGCCTCGCGCGGAGCGGCGTATCGACGTCGGTCACCCGGTCGAACGCGTTGGTGGACGGCACGACATAACCCTGCGCGGCGGCGAGTGCAGCATATTGCCGGTTGAGCGGCCGCTGGGTCGCGCCGGTGCGCGCGTAATATTGCACGCAGCAATTCGGGTTCTGCTGGCCATAATCGCCCGACAGAGCGAGATCGAGATTGTCGGTCGGCTTCCAGTAGAGCTGCCCGCGGACGCTCTTATTGTCCTGCGCATTCAGATCCTTGCCGGTCACGACGTTGTGGATCGTGCCGTCACGTTCGGTCACAGATGCCGACAGCCGGATCGCGAGCGTGTCGGGGATCAGCGGCCCCGACACCGAGGCCTTGGCCTGGACGAACTGATAGTTGCCGGTGGTGAGTTCGATCCGCGCCTCGGGCGTGAAGCTGGGCTTGCGCGTCGTGATGTTGATCGCGCCGGCGGTGGTATTCTTGCCGTAGAGCGTGCCCTGGGGCCCGCGGAGGACCTCGATCCGCTCGGTATCGGTGAAGTCGAACGTTGCCGAGGCGATCCGGCTATAATAGACTTGGTCGACATAGATGCCGACGCCCTGCTCGATCCCGTCGTTGGTCAGGCCGAACGGCGCGCCGAGGCCGCGGATATTGGCGGCCGAGTTGCGCGGGTTGGTGGAGTAGAATTGCAGCGTCGGCTGGAGCTGCGTGAGGCGGCTGACATTGTAGGCGCCGGTCTCCGCCAGCGCGGTGCCGCCGATGACGGACATCGCGATCGGCACGGTCTGGATGGTCTCGGCACGGCGGCGTGCGGTCACGACGATATCGCCGCCACCCTGTTGCTGGTTGCCGAGCCGACCATTGGCCGGCTCGGGCGCCTGATCCGCGGCGGGCACCTGCGGGGCGACTGGTGGCGGCGTGACGGTAGCGGCCTGACCGGCGAGCAACAGCGCGAGCGTAAGCAACATGAATTTTTTCCCCTAAACCTCGGCGCGCAAAGTCTACCGATTTGGGGGATATTCAATGCGAGCTTGTCTTTGGGGGTGGAAAGCGCGGCTTCGCGGCGCCCGTGCCAGGCTTCAAAAGAGTCGAAGCTGCGTGAAGTCTGTCAACCCGAACTGGTTCCGGGGTCCACGGTTCCGCGAACTCACGACTCTCGACTGTGCGGAACCGTGGATGCCGGAACGAGCCCGGCAAGACGGAGAGAAACAGGGCGGGGCTTGCTAAACACTGGCTGCGATCCTCCCCCGCCAGGGGGAGGTGTCTGGCCCTTGCCAGACGGAGGGGGAGGTAAGGGTAACGGCTGTTCCGTATCCGCCCCCTTCGTCACCTTCGGTGCAACCTCCCCCTGGCGGGGGAGGATCGAAGGTCAGACCAGGCGGCTCTGCTTGACCGCGGCTTCGATGAAGCTCGCGAACAGCGGATGCGGGTCGAAGGGTTTGGACTTCAGTTCGGGGTGGAACTGGACGCCGACGAACCAAGGGTGGTCGGGGCGTTCGACGATCTCGGGGAGCGTGCCGTCGGGGGACATGCCGGAGAAGACCAGGCCGCCCTGCTCCAGCGCTTCCTTGTAGCCGGTGTTGACCTCATAGCGGTGACGATGACGCTCCGAGATTTCGGTGCCGCCATAGATCGACGCCACGACGCTGTTGCCGGTGAGCTTCGCGTCGTACGCGCCGAGCCGCATCGTGCCGCCCATGTCGCCTTCGGCCGCACGCGTTTCGAGACCTTCGCGGCCCATCCACTCGGTGATCATGCCGACCACCGGTTCGTCGGTCGGGCCGAACTCGGTCGACGACGCATTGGGGATGCCGCCGAGATCGCGCGCGCCCTCGACGCAGGCCATCTGCATGCCGAAGCAGATCCCGAAATACGGGATCTTCCGCTCGCGCGCGAACTTGACCGAGGCGATCTTGCCCTCCGCGCCGCGCTCGCCGAACGCACCGGGGACGAGGATCGCGTCGCATGGCTCGAGCTGACCGGCGATGTCGCTCTCTGCATTCTCGAACAGTTCGGCGTCGATCCAGCGGACGTTGACCTTCACGCGATTCGCGATGCCGCCGTGGACCAAAGCTTCATTGAGCGACTTGTACGCATCCTGGAGCCCGACATATTTGCCGACCACGCCGATCGTCACCTCGCCTTGCGGGTTGGTCAGGCGATCCATGATCTCGGTCCAGCGCGACAGGTCGGGCGCGTCGGCAGGCTCGATCCCGAACGCGCGGAGCACTTCGATGTCGAGGCCTTCGCCGTGATACTGGAGCGGCACCGCGTAGATGCTCTTCGCGTCGAGCGCGGGAATGACGGCGCTCGCGGGGACGTTGCAGAACAGCGCGATCTTGGCGCGCTCCGATGGCGGCAGCGGGTGTTCGCAACGGCAGACCAGAACGTCCGGCTGCACGCCCAGCGCGGCGAGTTCGCGGACCGAATGCTGGGTCGGCTTGGTCTTCAGTTCGCCGGCGGCGGCGATGTACGGCACCAGCGTCACGTGGATGCTGATCGCGTTGCCGCGGCCCTCTTCGTTCTTGAGCTGGCGAATCGCCTCGATGAACGGCAGCGATTCGATATCGCCGACGGTCCCGCCGATCTCGCAGAGAATGAAGTCGATGCCGTCGGTTTCGGCGCGGGCGAACGCCTTGATCGCGTCGGTGACGTGCGGGATGACCTGCACGGTGGCGCCGAGATAATCGCCGCGACGCTCGCGGGTGATGATCTGCTGATAGATGCGGCCCGAGGTGACGTTGTCCGACTGGCGCGAGGGAACGCCGGTGAAGCGCTCGTAATGGCCGAGATCGAGATCGGTCTCGGCACCGTCGTCGGTGACGTAGACCTCGCCGTGCTGATACGGCGACATCGTGCCGGGATCGACGTTCAGATACGGATCGAACTTCCGAATCCTGACGGTATATCCGCGTGCCTGGAGGAGAGCGGCAAGCGATGCCGCCATGAGACCTTTACCGAGCGACGAAACCACGCCCCCGGTGATGAAAATGTACCGAGCCATGGGAAGAGTCTCGTAGCGTGTGTTGGGGACGAACGACAAGCGCCCGCGGATCACGCGGGGCGCATTTATCGGCGAATGGAGTGTTTAGTTGGCTAGCGGGACCGCGCCGTTATCGGCCGGCGTGGTCGTGCCGGCGGGGACCCCGGCATTCTCGGCGCCACCGGCGAACGGTGCAGCGTCACCCTTGGGCTGGGCGGTCGGGACGGCCGTTGCCGCCGCCGGGGTGCGGGCGAGCGACGTGTCGATCGTCGTGGTGCGGTGATTCGCCGCGAGAACCGCGAGCAGGATCGAGAACAGCACGAACATCGTCGCCAGGACGCCGGTCGCGCGGGTCAGGAAATCGGCCGCGCCGCGTGCCGACATGAGGCCCGATGGGCTACCGCCCATGCCCAGACCGCCGCCTTCCGACCGCTGCATGAGGATCACCGTGACGAGGGCGGCCGCGATGATCGCGTGGATGACGAGCAGAAAGGCGAACATTGCGCGGAAAACCCCGGAACTTTTGCGAAGGCGCGCACATAGGCGACACCGCGGCTTCGATCAACCGGGCGATCAACCGGATCGGGGGCACGGCATATCGCATGCCGCGTGCGAAACTACGGAAACAAGCCGTGCGGGCGGGCGTTGTGAACCCGTAATGACGCTCATGACTGGGTATCGTGCATATAAATTCAGATGGCGGATCAACGCTGTGGCATCAATGGCAGCCAATACCTTATCGACCTGGATGACCGCTCTGGTGGATTATGTCCGCTCGGGCGAACCTGATCTGACCAATCGTCAGATGGCATTGCTCCTGCTCGTTTACCTTAAACCCGGGCCGCATACGGTGCGCGGCCTCGCCCGTGCACTGAACGTATCGAAGCCGGTCGTCACGCGCGCCTTGAACAGGTTGGGTGCCCTCGGCTATCTGCGCCGGCAACGCGACGACAGCGACAAGCGCAACATCTTCGTCGCGCGCACGACCGAAGGGGCAGATTTTCTTGAAGAGTTCGGGCAATTCATCGGCGACGGCCCCGCCCCCAACGATGCTGGCGCCGGCTCAAACGGCCGTACCCCCGCTCACGCTTGAGCCATTCGACGACAAGGCCCGCACGAGTTTCTCGCTGACGGGCCGTTCGGTGAATCTGGACCCGCGCACGCATGCGGTTAGGCGCGATATCGCCGACATTCGGTTGGCCGAATACGTATTCGCTCCACACTATGCCGTGCCGATGATACGGGCCGTCGCGCGCACAGCTTTGTTGCGCAGTGGACGAGACGAAGCGAGCGATACGATGGTCGACCTCAACCCCGGCGACAGTTTCGAAGTGTTGGAGATCGCTGGCGTTTCCGCATGGGGCGTCGCGCGGCCAAGCGGTCTGGTCGGCTATGTCGAGACTGCCGCGCTCGATTTGCCGGCCGATCTGCCAGCGGACGCCGCGGCATGACCAGCGTCTTCATCGATGGCGCCGTCGGCACCACCGGCCTCGAAATCCGCGAGCGGCTTGCCGGACGCCGCGATATCTCGATCGCGTTGCTGGCCGAGGATCGCCGCAAGGATCCGGCGGCACGGCGCGAGGCCTTGAACGATGCCGATTTCGTCATCCTCTGCCTGCCCGACGACGCGGCGCGCGAGGCGGTGGCGCTGATCGACAATTCGCGTACCCGCGTGATCGACGCGTCGAGTGCGCACCGCGTCGCTGCAGGCTGGACCTATGGCTTCCCCGAATTGCCGGGTCAGGCCGAGAAGATTGCGAGCGCCGCTCGGGTCGCGAACCCGGGCTGCTATCCCACCGGCTTCCTCGCGCTCGTCGCACCGCTGGTTTCCGCCGGGCTGATCCCCGCCGACCTGCCGCTGAGCATCAACGCGACCTCGGGCTATTCGGGCGGCGGCAAGGCGATGATCGCCGAGTTCGAGGCCGGTGGCTCGACGACCGCCTTCCGCGCCTACGCGCTCGGCCTCGCGCATAAGCATATTGCCGAGATGACGCAGCATGCGGGCCTGACCCACGCACCGATCTTCGCGCCCGCGGTGGCCAACGCCTATCGCGGCATGGTCGTGGAAGTGCCTCTGCATCTGCACGCCCTGGCCGGCCGCCCGTCGCTCGCTGCGATCGAGGACATCTTGCGCGCGGCGTTTGATGGCTCGACGCTCGTGACGGTGGCACCCGGCGACATCGGCGCGGTCGATATCGAGGAGAATGCGGGGACCGATCGGCTCACGCTGCGAGTCTGCGGCAACGACGCGGTCGGCCATGCACGGCTGGTCGCGACGCTCGACAATCTGGGCAAGGGTGCCGGCGGCGCCGCGGTCCAGAACCTCAACATCATGGCCGGGGTCGACCCGGTCGCCGGCCTGGTTTTCTGAACCGGCCAGTTCCAGGAGCTTTCATGCACCGTAATCCCGTAGCCAAGCTGCTCCTGTTCGGCGCGACCGGCGATCTCGCGCAGCGAATGCTGCTGCCGTCGCTCTATGGCCTGCACGCCGATGGGTTGCTGCCCGAAGAGCTGACGATCACCGGTGCCGCGCGGCACGAGCATGACGACAAGGATTACCGCAAGTTCGCCAAAAAGGCGCTCGACGAGTTTCTCCCCGAGGATCGCAAGGACGAGAGCGCGATCGGGACGTTCCTCGACCGGCTGTTCTATCAGGCGACCGATCTGTCGGACCCGGCCGCGTTCCAGCCGCTGGCGGACAAGATCGGCGATATCTCCGGTGGCCTCGCAATCTACCTCTCGACCGCGCCGTCGCTGTTCGAATCGGCGATCGAAGGCCTGCACAAGGTCGGGCTCGCCGGCGAGACGGTCCGCGTCGGGCTCGAGAAGCCGCTCGGCTATGACCTCGACACCAGCCGCGAGATCAACGACGCGGTGGCGAAGGCCTTCCCCGAGGACCGGACCTATCGGATCGATCATTATCTCGGCAAGGAAACCGTCCAGAACATCCTGGCGCTGCGCTTCGGCAACTCGTTCTTCGAGCCGGTCTGGAACGCGCAGGGGATCGACAACGTCCAGATCACGATCTCGGAGACGGTCGGGCTGGAGGAGCGCGCCGGCTATTACGAGAGCGCCGGCGCGCTGCGCGACATGGTCCAGAACCATATGCTGCAACTGCTCGCGCTGATCGCGATGGAGCCACCCGCACGCTTCGAGGGTACCGACGTGCGCGACGAAAAGTCGAAGGTGTTCCGCTCGCTGCGCCTGATCAAGCCCGAGGAAGTGCCCAACGTCACCGTCACCGGCCAGTACGGCGAAGGCGCGGTGAAGGGGAAGTTCGTCAAGAGCTACTCCGACGAGCTCGGCGAGGCCTCGAACACCGAGACGTTCGTCGCGATCAAGGCGCATGTCGACAATTGGCGCTGGCGCGGCGTGCCCTTCTATCTGCGCACCGGCAAGCGGATGGCCGCGCGCCGCAGCGAGATCGCGATCCAGTTCAAGTCGGTACCGCATTCGATGTTCGCCGGGCGCGGCGGGTTGCTACAGCCCAACATGCTGATCATCCGCCTCCAGCCGGAGGAATATGTCCAGCTGCTGGTGATGGCGAAGGAGCCCGGCCTCGACCGTGACGGCGTCCGCCTGCGCGAGGTGCCGCTGAACCTCAGCATGGATGCGGAATTTGCCGGCACGCGGCGACGGATCGCCTATGAACGCCTGCTGCTCGACCTAATCGAGGGCGACCAGACGCTGTTCGTGCGACGCGACGAAGTCGAGGCGCAATGGACCTGGATCGACGCGATCCGCGAGGGCTGGAAGGCCAACGCGATGAAGCCCAAGAGCTATGCGTCGGGCAGCTGGGGTCCGTCGGCCGCCATCGCGCTGACCGAGCGCGATGGCGTGACCTGGCAGGACGACTGAGTTTGTTTTCTTCCGTTCGTCCCGAGTAGTCTTCGAGCGAAGTCGAGAAGGCGTATCGAGGGATCGGCCCGTTTGTGGCATTGTACCTCGATACGGGATCTCGACTTCGCTCGATCCCTACTCGTCACGAACGGCATTTTTGACAGCAATTTTCTGAGTGAGTTCAAGTTTATGACCGAAATCGAATGGTGGGATTACGAGGATTCCGACGAGCTCGCCAATGCAGTCGCGGGCGATATCCAGTTCGTCATCGAGAGTGCGCTCGACGCGCGCGGCTCCGCGGTGATCGCGCTGGCGGGCGGCAAGACGCCGTTCGCGGCGTATGAGAAACTCGCCCAGGCGAAGCTCGACTGGAAGAAGGTCACGATCATCCCCGGCGACGAGCGTATCGTGAAGCTCGGCGATCCGTTGTCGAACGTGACGGCGCTGGCGAAGATCTTCCTCCCCAAGGGCGCGCGCGTGAAGCCGATCGTTCCCGAGGCGATGTCGGACTACAAGGCGGCGGGTCGCTCGGCGGATGCGCTGATGCAGGACCTGCACTGGCCGCTCGACTTCTGCCTGCTCGGCATGGGTGGCGACGGGCATACCGCGTCGATCTTCCCCGGCCCCGATTATGACGAGGCGCTGAGCGGCCCCAAGGAACGCCGTGCGCTCGGCGTGATGCCCGATCCGCTGCCGCCCGAGGCACCGCTGGCGCGCGTGACGCTGTCGGCTGCCGCCATCGCGTCTTCGAAGGCGCTGATGATCATGATCACCGGCGACGCGAAGAAGAAGGTGCTGGAGCAGGCGATCGAACAGGGGCCGTCGTCGTCCTACCCGATCGGCCGTGTGCTCGCCGAAGTCGAGCTGCCGGTCGACGTGCACTGGGCGCCGTGACGATGCTCAACGCCGTCGTCTCCGCGGTCACCGACCGGATCATCGAGCGCTCGCGTGACAGCCGCGCCGCCTATCTCGCGCTGATCGAGCGCGAGGCGGCGGCGCAGGTCCGGCGTCCGGGTCTGGGCTGTGCGAACCTCGCGCACGCCTATGCCGGGACCGAGGAAGACCGCGACGCGATGAAGGCCGATGCCGGCATGAATATCGGCATCGTCACCGCGTATAACGACATGCTGTCCGCACACGCCGTCTACTATCGCTACCCGGAACTGATGAAGGTCTGGGCACGCGAAGCCGGCGCGACCGCACAGGTCGCGGGCGGCGTGCCGGCGATGTGCGACGGCGTGACGCAAGGCTATCCGGGCATGGAACTGTCGCTGTTCAGCCGCGACACGATCGCGCTGAGCACGGCGATTGCCTTGTCGCACGGCACGTTCGAGGGTGCCGCGTTGCTCGGGATCTGCGACAAGATCGTGCCGGGGCTGCTGATGGGCGCGTTGCGCTTCGGGCACCTGCCGATGGTGCTGATCCCCGGCGGACCGATGCCGACCGGCTTGCCGAACAAGACGAAGGCCGCGGTTCGCGAGAAGTTCGCGGAAGGGCTGGTCGGGCGCGAGGAGCTGCTCGAGGCCGAGATCGGCGCGTATCATTCGAAGGGGACGTGCACCTTCTACGGCACGGCGAACACCAACCAGATGATGATGGAGGTCATGGGCCTCCACATGCCGGGCGCGGCGTTCGTCAATCCGGGTACCAAGCTGCGCCAGGAACTGACGCGGGCGGCGGTGCACCGCTTGGCGAAGATCGGCGCGCGCGGCGATTCGTACCGGCCGCTCGGGCGTTGCGTCGACGAGAAGGCGATCGTCAACGCCGCGGTCGGCCTGCTCGCGACGGGCGGCTCGACCAACCATCTGCTCCACGTTCCGGCGATCGCTCGCGCGGCGGGGATCATCATCGACTGGGAAGATTTCGATCGCCTCTCCTGCGCGGTCCCGCTGATCGCGCGCGTGTATCCCAACGGCTCGGCGGACGTGAACGCGTTCGAGGCGGCGGGCGGCATGCCCTATGTGATCCGCGAGCTGCTCGGCGAAGGCCTGCTGCACGGCGACATCATGACGATCGGCGGCGACGACCTGTCGGCCTATGCGAAGACCGCGGTCGTCGAAGGCGACACACTCGCCTGGCGCGATACGCCCGACAGCGGCGACGAGACGATCCTGCGCCCTGCCACCGCGCCGTTCTCTCCCGATGGCGGGATGCGGATTCTCGCGGGCAATATCGGCCGTGCGTGCATCAAGGTGTCGGCTGTCGAGCGCGAGCGCTGGATCGTCGAGGCGCCCGCGATGGTGTTCGACGACCAGCTCGATGTGATCGAGGCATTCAAGCGCGGCGAGTTGGAGAAGGACGTCGTCGTCGTCGTCCGCTTCCAGGGACCGCGGGCGAACGGGATGCCGGAACTGCACAAGCTGACGCCGCCGCTCGGGGTGTTGCAGAACCGTGGGTTCAAGGTGGCGCTGGTCACCGATGGGCGGATGTCGGGCGCGAGCGGCAAGGTGCCGTGCGCGATCCATTGCTCGCCGGAAGCGCTGCTCGACGGCGCGATCGGGTTGATCCGGGATGGCGACATGATCCGGGTGGATGCGGTCAACGGCACGCTGGAGGCGCTGGTCGATGCGGACGTATGGGCCACGCGCCAGATGGAGGCGACGCCGCCGCCGGTGAGCGGGATGGGTCGCGAGCTGTTCGGCATGTTCCGCGGGCTGGCCGACGAAGCCGAGAAGGGTGCGTCGGCAATGCTGGCGGGCGCAGGGCTTTAGCATTCCTGCCTACCGTTCGTCCTGAGCGAAGTCGAAGGACATGCCCCAAGCGAGCGGTCCTTCGACTTCG
>JAJNQF010000060.1 GCA_021154945.1 Sphingomonas sp. | reverse complement strand
CGCACCGTCTTCGCATCGCCGACCACGACCCAGATCGTCTTCTTCGGATCGAGCGCCTGCTGGATCGCGGTGTTGAGTTGCGGCAGGTTAAGCCCTTGATAGCGCTGCGTGATCGTCGCGTAGTAATCGTCGGGCCGCTTGAGCAGATCGTTCTGCTGCATCGCGCCGAGCACCGCGTCGGACGTTTCGAAATTGCCCGACAGCGACCGGATCGCGCCGTTGATCGCGCGGTCGAACTCGACCTGCGTCATCGGCTCCTTGCCGAGGAACGCGCCGATGTCGTCGCGAAGCGCAGCGATCGACGGACCGGTCTGATCCGCCTGCACCGGCGCCGACAGGACATAGGGCGCGGCCTGCTCGTTCTGCTGGAAGCGCCCCGAGACGCCGTACGACCAATGCTTCGTCTCGCGCAGGTCCATGTTGACGCGGCCGAGGAAGCTGCCGCCGAGCGCATCGTTGGCGGTCGCGATCGGCAGCAGGTCCTGCGTGCCCTTGAGCCCGGTCGGCACGCCAGCGACGATCAGCGACTGCGGGCTGTCCGGCCGGTCGATCAGCACGATCTTCGGCGCGGACGGCGTCACGGTCGCGGGGAACGCCTTGGCACCGGGCGCGCCGGTCGGCCGCCATGTCCCGAACCGCGCATCGAGCGCCGCCTTCACCTCGGCCAGCGGACGATCGCTGACGACGAAGATCTTCGCCTTGTCGGGCCGCAGCCATGCCTGCTGGAAGGCGATCAGGTCGGCACGCGTCAGCGCCGCCACCGCCTTCGGATCGCCGCTGCCCTGCGCCTTGGCATAAGGCGAGATCGGCCCGAGCAGCTTGGGCAGGACGCGCGTCGCCAGCCCCTGCGGGCTGGTCAGTTCCTGCGCAATCTGCGCCAATTGCTGGTTCTTGACGCGCGCGACCTCGGCATCGGCGAACGCCGGGTTCTGCGCGATGTCCGCGAACAGGTCGACCGCGGGTACGAGATTGGCGCTCGGCACCTGGAGCGACAGGAAGGTCCGGTCGTTCGATGCGCCCGAGCCGATATCCGCACCGAGCCGCTCCTTGGCTTCTGCCAAGGCGACCGAATCGCGCGTCACGGTGCCCTCGTCCATCATCGACAGCGTCAGCTTCTGCGTGCCGAGCTTGGTGGGTACGTCGGCCGCGACGCCGGCATCGAAGCTCAGCACCGCCTGCGTCACCGGCACCGCGTCGCGCTGTGCGTAGACGACCTCGATACCGTTGCTCAGGCGCGTGCGCTCGACCTTCGGGAAGCTCAGCCCCGCGACCGTACCGACCGCCGGCAAGGCACCACGCGTGCCCTTCGGCGGCGCTTCGGGGGCGGGCACCACATCGGCCTTGGGCGGCACGACCGCATTGGCATAGGCATCGCGCGCGCCGGGCACGACGGTCAGCGAATAGGCCGGCCGCGACAGCCACTTCGCCGCCGCCGCGCGCACGCTGGCGGGCGTCTCCGCCGCGAGTTGCAGCAGCTGTTTCTTGTAGAAGCCCGGATCGTTCGAATACAGCGCGCCCTCGGCCAGCGCGACCGCCTTGCCGCCGAAGCCGCCGACCGATTCGAGCCCCTCCATCCTGCGCGCCGCCGTCGTCGTCGCGACGCGGCTGACTTCGTCGGCGGTCGGGCCGTTCTTGAGGAAGTCCGCGAGGATCTCGTCGATCCGCTTGTTTACCAGCGCGGGGTCGACGCCCTCGCGGACGATCGCCTGGATCTCGAACATGCCGAGCTGGCTGAAGCTGCTGTTCTCGGCGGAAATCCGCGTGACCAGTTTCTCCTTCTTGACCAGCGCGGTGTCGAACCGGCTGCTGGCGAGGCCGCCGAGCACGCCCGCCGCGACGTCCAGCGCGGTGCCGTCCTTGTCGTTCAGGCCGGGCACCACCCAGTTGCGGCTGATCATCACCGCGGCGACACGGTCCTTGATCGTCTCGCTCACCGGCGCAGGCAGGGTCGGGATCGGCGCGGGCGGCACGATGCTTTCGGGCCCCTTCGGGATGCCGCCGAAATACTTCTCCGCGAGACGCTTTGCGGTCGCCGTATCGACGTCGCCGGCAAGCACCAGCACCGCATTGTTCGGGCCGTAATGATCCTTGAACCAGTCCTTCACGGTCTGCAGCGACGCCGCATCGAGATCGGCCATCGAGCCGATCGTGGTGTGGCCGTAGGGGTGATCCGCCGGGAACAGTCCTTCGGTGATCTTGTACTGCGTCAGGCCGTAGGGCTGGTTGTCGCCCTGGCGCTTTTCGTTCTGGACGACGCCGCGCTGCTCGTCGAGCACACCCTGCGTGATCGCGCCGGTGAGATAGCCCATCCGGTCGGATTCGAGGAACAGCGCGCGATCGAGCGCCGCGGTCGGCACCGTCTCGAAATAATTGGTGCGATCGAAATAGGTGGTGCCGTTGAAGTCGGTCGCGCCGACCTGTTTCAGTGGCTCGAAGAAATCGCCCGGTGCGTTCTCGGAGCCGTTGAACATCAGATGCTCGAACAGATGCGCGAAGCCGGTCTTGCCCTTGGGCTCGAACTTCGACCCGACATTATACCAGACCGACACCGCCACGACGGGCGCCTTGCGATCGGTATGGACGACGACGCGCAGGCCGTTCTTCAGCGTGAACTGCTGGTAGGGGATATCGACCGACTTGACGAGGTCGGCGACCGGGGCCGGCTTGGCGGCGGGCGTCGGCCGCTGCGCCTGGCCGGACGCGAGGGCGGGCGTGACGAGGCCGGGCGAGACGAGGGCGATTGCAGCGACGCCGGCAAGCGCGCTCAGTTTGCGTGTCATGGTCGAACGATACCCCGAATTCGAATGATGTCGTCGCAGCATAGGCGGGCTTCGTCGGCGGGCAACAGGATTGATGGGTCGATTTCCGAAGGATCGACGCCTTGCCCCGGCGCAGTCCGTGCCAGCCGCGGAACACCGCGCCGCCACCGCGCCGCCACCGCGCCGACGGGATCAGAAGAACAGCTTGCGGATGCTGAGCCTGACGGTGCGGCCCAGCGGATCGAGGTAATCGGGCACGTAGTTGTTCGGCGTCGCGCCGGTCGCGTCGGTCACGCGCTGGCGGGTGTTGAGGACGTTCTCGACCGACAGGCTGATCCGCATGCCGCGCAGCCACGGGCGCGCCTTGACCCATTCGAGGCGTTGGCCGAGATCGGCGAACAGGCGGAGGTTGGCGGTCGCGAGGCCGCCGAAGTTGAGCGTTTCCGGCGCGGCGGCGGTGCCGCCGTTGACCCGCGTACCGGTCGCGTAGTTGGCGGAGATGCGCGCACCAAGGCCATTGTTGGTGTAGCCGGCCTGAGCCTCCAGTTCGTGACGCGACTGGCCGCCGCTGCTGCCGATCGCGTCGCCGTCGAGCAGGTTGAGGCTCGGGCCGCCGTTCGCGACGAGCACCCGGTCGGTGAAGTGCCAAGTGTGATAGACCGCGAACTGGACGCGGCCGCCCGCCTGCCCCCCGCGACCGCCGAAGCCGCGCCCGCCGCCACGGCCGCCCCCGCCCCTTGGACCACCGGCGCCCGGACCGCCCTCTGGACCGGCACCGCGGCCAGCGCCTTCGGGACGACGGAAACCGCCGGGGGGCTGCATCCCCTCGAACGGGTTGGGGCCGGTCCCTGCGCGATACGCCTCCAGTTCGCGCTGGATCTTCGACTTGAGCGGTGCGGAGAAATTGATGCCCCAGCGCAGTTCGGAGCGTTCGCTGCGGGCATAGTTGATCGGCCGGCGATCGACCTGCAGCAGATTGCCCGCGTCGTCGCGGATGAAGCGGTCGGGAAACGCCGCCTCGATCGCGGCGGTCGCCGACGGGAAGGCGGCGATCGGGTTTTCGACGCGACTCTCGACATAGTTCGCGGTGATCGACAGGTCCTTGGCGGTCCACGGCTTGAGCGTCAGGCCGACCTTCTTGACGTGGTTGTTGTCCGCGATGAGCCCGGGATTGCCGCCGCTGATCGTCGTGACGGTCGCGGTCGTGCCGCGTACGTAATCGAAGATCCGGACGTTGGGCGTGGTGATCGACGGGTTGCCGAGTTGCTGCGCGGTCGGCGCCTCGTCGGTGTCGGTCACCGAGGCGATCACGCGGACGCCGTCGATCGGCGACCAGTTCGCACCATAGCCGAGCGTGGTCAGCGTGCCGAAATCCGACAGGTGATCCTCGGCGAGGTTGAAGTTCGCCGATAGCGTGCCGAGGAACGGCAGCACGTCCTTCGACCGGCTGGAGATCGGCACATCGACGTTGATCTGGCCGTTGACGGTATCGCGCGACACCATGCCGCGCTGCGCCACCTGACCACCGAGCAGATCGTCGGTGCGGTACGAGCGGCTGCTGAAATCGGCGGTTTCCGCGCCGAGCTTGAGCGTCGTCGAGACCGAGCCCGCCGGCAGGTCGAACAGGTTGCCGTTCGCCACCGCATCGACCCCGCCGGTGCTCTGGCTCGCATAGGCACGGTTGCCGGGGGCGGCGCCGATATCGCTCGCGGTAAGGCGGTTGAACGGGCTGGCGGTCGGATCGCCGGCGGTCAGCCGCGCCTGGAATGCGGTCGCGTCGACGCCGGTATCGGTGAAGGTCTGCGTGTCGCTGCGGTCGTAATTGCCGGTGACGTTCCAGCGCCACGTGCCGATATCGCCGTTGAGCGTGGTGCCGAGATGCGCCGCGATCGACGACACGCGCTGCGCGAGCGGGAGGAAACCTTCGTCGTCGAAGGCGCGGTTGACGACGGTGCCATCCGCCAAAGTCAGCGCGGCGACGGGCAGGCCGTTGAGGCTGCGGCTATCGGTCGATTCGATGCGCCCGTTGATGGTCGCGCCGATGTTGCCGAAGATGTTGCGGGCATACACGCTGTTGGCGGTGAAGGTGCTGGTCGCGGCCTGGAGGCTGCGGAACGGCGTGGCATCGACGACCTCGCCGTTCGCGCCGACCGCGGTGCTGGCGGGCGGGGTGATGTCGCGCTCGGCCTCGGTCAGCGCCGAGGTCGAGGTGTATTCGACATGCAGGTTGACCCGGCGATCGCGGGCGATGTTGAGCAGGTCGAGTTCGCCCTGTGGCGTGTTGCTGCCGCCCTCGGTCGGCATCTTGTCGGTCGCCTCGGCGGTCACTGCGCGAAAGCGGCGGCGCAGGACGAAGTTCACGACCTTCTGGTCGGCGCGATAGCCGTATTTGAGCGCGACCTCCTCGGGCAGGATTTCGACGCGCTGGATGGCCTCGGTCGGAATGTCGCGGATCTCGCTGAAGCTGGAGATGCGACGGCCGTTGAGCAGCACCACCGGCGCGCCGCCGCTGCCGCGACCGCTGGTGGTCTGCGGGCTCAGTTCGTTCAGCAGGTCGGAGATCGAGCTGACGCCGTAGGAGCGGATTTCGGCCTGGCCCAGGCTCTGGTCCGGCGGGATGTCGCCGATCACCGAACCGGGCAGTTTGCGCGATCCGGTGACGACGATCTCCTCGGCATCGGCGGCTTCGTCCTCTTCGGCAGCCTGCGCGGCAGGTGCAGGTGAGGCAGGCGCCGACGGGGCCTGTTGCGCCGCCGCCATCGCAGGCGCGCTTACCGCCAGAACCAGACCCAATGTACGCATAGTCGCTATTTCCCGATGATCACCCTCGATCAAGGGGCTCGACTAAAGGGCAATTGTCGCAGGATTATGCCCGTTCAACGTGCCAGATGTGCATCCATGTCTTCCAGCGGCACGCCCTTGGTCTCCGGGAAGTAGAAGAACACGGTCACGAACTGGACCGCCATCATCGCCGCGAAGAACAGGAACGGCACCCCCGCCGACCATGCCGCGGCGATCGGGAAGACCTGCGCGATCACCGCGTTCCAGCCCCAGTGGCTCGACGAACCGATGCTCGATCCGCGCGCGCGGACGTTCTGCGGGAACACCTCCGAGATATACACCCAGATCACCGCGCCCGAACCGGGGGCGAAGAACATGATGAAGACGATCAGCGAAGGCAGCAGCAGCCAGCTCGGCAGGACTCCCAATAGCGCCAAGCCGCCGACGGTGAGCGCCGCGGTCATGCCGGCCGAGCCCCAGAGCAGCAGCGTGCGCCGCCCGATCCGGTCGATCAGCAACATGCCGAGCAATGTGAAAACCATGTTGGCGACACCGATCATCACCGCCTGGAGATCGGGCGAGAGGCTGCCGCCCGACGCCTTGAAGATGTCGTTGAGGTAATAGAGGAACGCGTTGATGCCGCTGAACTGGTTGAACATCGCGACCAGGAAGGCGAGCGTGATCGGCTTGCGGTGGCGCGACCAGGAGAGTTTGGCGTCACCCTTCGGCGCATTGAGCTCGCGCCGCGCGATGTCGGGGCTCATCCCGACCATCGCCAGCACGTCCTTCGCCTCCGCATCGCGCCCCTTGGCGAGCAGCCAGCGCGGCGAATTGGGGATGCGGAACAGCAGCGCGAAGAACACCAGCGACGGCGCTGCGACGATCCCGAGCTTCCACCGCCACTCGACGTCGCCGAGCCCGAGCGAGCCGATGATCGCATTCGACACATAGGCGAGCAGGATGCCGAGAATGACCGCGAACTGGAATCCGCCGACCATCTTGCCGCGCTGTGCGGGCGGCGCCAGCTCGGCGATGTAAGCGGGCGCGAGCACCGACGAGCCGCCGATTGCGATGCCGTTGATGAAGCGAAAGCCGAGGAAACTGTGCCAGTTCCACGCCAATGCACAGCCGAGCGCGGTGACGACGTAGAGGAAGGCGAGCATCCGCAGCACGTTGCGACTGCCATAGCGATCGCCGGGCATGCCGACGAACAGCGCGCCGATCAGCGTACCCCATAATGCCGACGACACGGTGAAGCCGAGCCACGCCTCGCTGAGCGCGAACTTCGCCTTCAGCGCGCCGGTAACGCCGGCGATCACCGCGGTGTCGAAGCCGAACAACAGCCCTGCCAGCGCCGCGGTGGCGACGCTCGCGATCAGGACGCTGCTGGGGCGGGCTTTGGAGGGGGCGATCGTCATGCCGGCTGTTTCGAGTGTTTCGGCGCGTCGGGCAAGGCATCGCAGACCATTTCGACCTGCGGAAAGACCCGAATCAGGTTCTTCAAAACGCATTAACGAATGCCGGCCAAGGTTCTTCGCATATCTTGTGCCTGGGGGGCGACGCGTTGACGACCGGATTGCCGAAACTGTTCTTCGCCGTCCTTGCCTGCGCACCGTCATCGGCATGGGCGGCGTGCACGGTCACCAATACCGGCCCGACCGCGCTCGGTACCTATTCGCCACCGGCACTGGTCAATGGCGCGCCGCCGTACAGCGCGGTGCCGGGTGGATTCGATTGTCCGGGAACGGTCATATCGGTGCTGTCGGGCAATTTCCTGCGTGCCACGGTGACCAGCGCGGACGGGTTCAAGCTGACCTCGACCAACGCCGCCGATACCGTCACCGCCCGCTATGTCGTCGCTGCCGACAGCGCCGGGACATATCCGTTCACGCCCGGCACGCCGTTCGTCTACATGAACGGCGGCATCATCAACCTGCTCGGATTGCTGGGCGGAACGGCGCGCAACGTCCAGGTCCATGTCCGCCCCTCGTCGCTGACCGCGGTCAAGCCGGGGACCTACACGGGCAGCTTCACGATCGGCTGGGAATGGCGCTTCTGTTCGCTGCTCGGCTTGCTGGGGGCATGTGTCGGTACGCTCGACCAAAGCAGCGCCGTCACCGCGGCCAGGATCGACGTGACGATGATCGTCTCGGCCAGGCCGGTCGCGGTCGTCATCACCACGCGCACGACCTATGATCCGATCTCCGCCACCAATAATCCGCGCGCGATCCCCGGCAGCAAACAGCGCACGACGATCACGCTGACCAACCCCGATATCGTCGCCGTCGACGCCAACTCGGTCGCCGTCGTGCTGCCGACCCCCACTCGTGCCGCGGTCGCGCTGGACGGCGACGGGACCGCCTCACCCGCGTTCGTGACCACCGCGGAAGGATCGCCCGCATCGTCGCTGGCAGTGACCTATGCCACCCCCGCGAGCACGACCGACGACGTCGATTTCTCGGCGAACGGCGGGACGAGCTGGAGCTATGATCCGACCGTCGCACCCCAGGCCGTCACCACGATCCGCATCCGCCCGCGCGGGACGATGGCGGCGGGGTCGAGCTTCAGCGTGTCGTTGCCCTATGCCCTGTTCTGATCGGGGTTTTGGTCGGGCATGAACGGGGTCGGCGTGCTACCGACGATCTCCATCTTGGTCGCGGTCGAGCCGACTTCGATCCCCGCCTCGCGGAATTGGCGGAGCAGCGTGAACAGCAGTTCGCTGCGGATCGGATAGGCATCGCGGGGACTGGCCACATAGGCGAAGCAGTTGAACTTCGCGCGACCGGCATCGATCGAGTCGATGAACACCTTGGACTCGGGGTGATCGAGCACCTCGTGCTTTTCCGCGAACGCCGTGAACAGCATGGCCCGCACGGCGTCGAGATCCTCCTCCAGCGGCACCGAGAATTGCAGCTGGATCCGACCGATCGGCGCGGCCAGCGTCATGTTCTGGATCGTCTTGGTGATCAGTTCCGAGTTCGGCACGATCAGCGTCGAGCGGTCCGCCACCTCGATCTCGGTCGAGCGCACGTTGATGCGTTTGACGTCGCCCTCCATGTTGCCGATCCGGACGAGATCGCCGATCTTCACCGGGCGCTCGGCGAGCAGGATCAGCCCCGAGACGAAGTTCTGCGTGATCGCCTGGAGGCCGAAGCCGATGCCGACCGACAGCGCGCCGAGCACGACCGCCAGCTTCTCCATGCCGATGCCGAGCGCGCCGAGCGACCACAGCACCGCGGCGATGATCCCGGCGTAGCGCGCGACCATCGTCACCGAATTCTGCGCGCCGGCGTCCATCGCGGTGGTCGGGAGGTAGCTGTTCACCAGCCAATGCTGCAGCCCGCGCATGATCGCGAGCGCGACGAACAGCACCGCGATCGAGCGCAGCACCGCCCCCGGCGAGATCGTGACCTGGCCGATCGTGACGCCGTTCGCGACCGTGCCGAACAGCTCGAACGCCGAGCCCACGCCCGCCCCGAACGGCGCCATCACCGCGCCGACCGCGAGCATGATCAGCAACAGCCGCAGCACCGCCGACAGCAGCACGCCGATCTGGTCGACGGTCTTGTTGTCGACGCCGAAGCCGCTGTTCGCCGAACGGCCGAGCCGGTTGCCGCTCGACAGCAACGTCCGGCAGGCGTCGTCGGTGAAGGTCATCATCAGGTACAAGGTCGCGCCGACGATCGCGCCCCAGACCAGCCACGTCGCGACCTTCAGCGCCAAGTTCACATAGCCGATCAGCCCGGCGAAGAACGCTGCGACCAGCACCAGCCAGACCAGGGTCGCGACGATCGCGAGCAGCGTGTTGCGCGCGGGCTTGGCCGGATCGGGCAGCGCGGCGGCGCGCAGGCGGCCGAGCGTCACCAGGATCGCGCCGAGCAGGACGATGTGCAACAGCGCGACGAGCGCGTTGGCAGCGCTCGACGCAGGCGCGCTGACGCCGATCAGCAGGTTGGTCGCGATCAGCAACTGCCCGCCGAAGATCAGCGCCGCCGCCATCCAGCTATACGGCCGGAGCGCCTGCGCGGCGGCATCGCCGATCGGCAGCAACCGCCAGGTCGGCTGGGTCCGTAGCAACAGCGCGCCGCCGAGCGACGAGACGAAGGCGGCGAACCACGAGATCCCGACGAAGATCGCACCGAACCGGCTCCACGCGGGCGAGACGAGCCCACCCCAGCGCAGCGACGCGACGATCGCCCACGCCGCGAGCCCCGGCAGCGCGGTGCCGATCACCACCAGCCACAGCGCATAGGCCGAGCGCCGCAGCCGCCCGCCGGGGGCGTGGTTGGTCGCGTATCGCCGACCGACACCGTGCAGCCAGCGGCGCAGCGGCACGATCAGCACCAGCGCGGCGAGCATCCCGACGAGCAGGCCGGTGCCGGCGCGGGTATCGAACCGCGCGCCGAACTGACGCATTTCGGTGTTGGCGAACCGCGTCAGCCGCGCGGTGTCGCGGGGCAAGTGATCGACGATCGCGGCCCACAATGTCGGCGACAGCGGCGATCCGGTGTTTTCGGACAATTGCTGGCCGAGTTCCTCCGCCTCGGCCGCACCGATGTCGTCGATCTGCTGCTTGGCCTCGATCCCGATCAGCTTCGCGCGCTTGATCGCCGAGTCGATCGACGACTGGCTCTGCGCGAGGAGCCGGCGTTCGGTGCGGATCTCGGGCGCCTCGACCACGCCGGGGGTGGCGGCGCCGAGTTCCGCGACGCGCGCCTGGACCAGCGCCATCTCCGGCGTGAGCGTGCGGACCGCGTCGGCGGCGGTGGTCTGCACGACCTGCGCGCGATCCCGCAACGCCTGCCGCGCCTTGTCGTCGCGCGCGGCGGGGGTGGCGTCGTCGATCTCCTGGAGTTCCGTCGACGCCTTGGTGAGGCTGGCGGCGACGGTCGCGACCTTGGCTTCGTCCTGCGCGAGGGCGGGTAGCGCGGTGATCGCGAGCAGCAGCGCGGCGAGGTAACGGAGGAGGGTCATCGGTGGGCTTTACAGCGGCGGGCGGGGAAACGGGAGGGGGTGGCGCTGGGCTCGGGTCGGAGCACTATGGTTGCTGTTATCTGCGCCGCTTTGGGATGTGCATTTGCCTAACACCCGCCCCACCCCGGCGGAGGCCGGGGCCCAGTTGGA